>CAZTAR010000258.1:0-6965 GCA_964611695.1 uncultured Planctomycetaceae bacterium
GTGTGGCACGCCGTTTCAGAGAAGGCAACACCTCCAGGCGGATGACCGGCGTTTCGGCGTCCGTGAGTTTGATCTCGACCAACTCGCCGTATTCCGGGACGCGGTAGTCCTTGCCGGGAACCGTGAAATAGATGACGTGCTTGTTGGGCTCGTCCGGGTTGGGCGGATCGAGACGCAAGTTGAAGCGGGGCTCGCTGCTCGCGATCGATTCGACCTCGAAGGGCGTCGTGCCGTTATTCGTGATGTGGATTTCGCGATCGAACCTGCCCATCCGTTCCGGGTCGATGACGATCTTTGTGGGGCGGATCTCGATTCTCGGGGGGACATAGACGTGGCCATAGACGCGGTAGTATGGTTGCTCCGGAATGTTGGTCTTAAAAGTGATCGGCAGACTGGTGTAGCCTGAGGGGAATGTGCCGTTGCTTGAAATGGTCAGCTCGAATTCTTCTCCCGGAACAGTCTCTTTGAATTCCACGAGGAACCGGGCATTGGCGGGAAGAGGGTTCATCGTGAGCGAGAAGGGTTGTCCGGAGGTGTTCCGCATCTTAATGACGCGGCTGAGGTAGTCGTCCGCCTCGATGCGGCCAAAACTCGCTTTTTTCTTCTTGGGAAAGTCCGGGGCCGGTACACTGGGGTCATTCGCTTCCCTGAATTGGGCGACCTGTTGGTCATACGTATAATCCGAGACGACCTCCAGTTCACAAACCGTTTGGACGTGTCCTGTAAGCGTGATCTTCATGATGGGGCGGACAGGGTCGTTGGTATCGATGGTCAGGTATTCGTTGACTGGCCCGTGTTTGTTGTCGGTTTTGAGAACGAAGGGCATGAGGCCCGTCGCACCCGGCTCGACGACCTTCGTGTAGTTGCTGGCGACCGAGCAACTGCATCGAGGTTTTGCCTTGAGTATCTGAAGGGTTTGAGTGCCCACATTCCGAAACTCGAAGGTCTTCTCGATGGTCACGCCCGCCCAGACCTTGCCGAAATCGATGGTGGGGACGGCGCACTCCCAGCGGGGACCGGTCGCGGCCTTGATCGGCTGGGTCTTTGGGTTCTGTTGGCTTTGTTTCGCGGGCTGCGCGGCGGGGGTTGCGGGTGAAGCCGGCGCAGCTTTGGCCTGCGACTCCGCGGAGGCGACAGGCGTCTTGGTGGCGGCCGAGTCGGATGAGGATTGGTTGTTGGCTTGGTTTCCTTTTTGATCGCATCCGCAGAGGGTGATTGCGAGGACGACAGCGAAACAGGCCGCTTGTTCGGCGAGCCGATTCATTTTGGGCTCCTTTGTTGATTGTGTGACGGTGTTGGTCACCCCTTATGACTGTTGGTCGGTTTTTCCACTTTCCCCTTATGCGAACAGGCGAAAGATGATCAGCAAGGCCGCACCCAGCGCCAGCATGAGGCCGACGAGTACCGTGGACAGAATCAGGCTGGCAAGGGGGATGGCAGAGATTCGTTCACAACGGATGGTCTTGTAGACGATGCTGACGCTGAGCACCAACGGCGCCAGCATGGCCAGTCGACCTATCCCGGTGATCTGCATCGGTTGGATGAAGATCGATTGGAGGGAATCGAGGTCCACGTCAGCGAATTCCTTTCCGAGAGGATCTAGTGGCGATAATCGATGCACGCTTGGCTTCGGCCCTCCCAAGGACATCCACGATGATGAGCAAGTTCAACAGGCCGGCAATGCCTGCGTAGACCACCCCGATATTCGAAGCGGGCCAGTCGGCTTTGAGCAAGGCCTGATCGGGTTGTGTCTTCAACTTCGCGCTGATGCGGAGGGCGACGATCACCTGAGGCCCCATACACATCTGAGCGGCGACCCAGGCCCCGTTTTCGCCGGTCGTCACCGTGCCGCGAACCCCGCCGACCGCGATGCCGCCCCAAAAAGTGACGGTCGTGATGACGAAGAAAATCAAACCGCGAGCACGATGGCCGATCCACCAGTGACCCAGCCCTGGGACCAGCCACGCGAAGATGGCGGCAAGGGCAGTGGAGGGCGGAGTTTCAATGGGCTCGGGATCGGGCTTGGCCATGCGTCTCCTTTGCGCCGAGTGGCTAGAACGGGCAATCGCCTCCGGTGCCACAACATTGATCACAAGAGGCGCTGGGTATCTGACATTTCGGTCGGGCCGGCGCCGAATGGGCCGCGAAGGTGCTGATCTTCCGCAACACCTTCCTGCCGCCGCATTTTGGGCACGCCACGGTCCGAGTATCACCGGCCGAACGCACCAGTTCCTCGAAGTCCCGGTTACAGGCGGGGCAATGGAACTCGAAGATCGGCATCGCTTCTCCTTGACAATGCGCGGCCTGACGCCGTTTAGCATCGTGTCGTGGTTACGACGATTACGTCTCAGCAGAGACGGGTCAAGAGTATATCGGCCGTAGTCCGGCGTGACAATCACGGTTGAGCGGCGGTCGTATTGGCGATCAGAGCCACGAGTCACTGGTCAGGGCAGCGCGCCTGGTCAGAGCCGCGCGCGTGAGCAAGCGGTCAGGGTTCGCCGAGATGGCCTTTTCACTTGGGCAGAAAACCGATTCCCTTACGGTCGCGCTTCTAGTGCTCCGTCAAGCGTCATATGAGTGATACGCGGTCAACGTGTATGCCACTGGCGGCTTGTCCGCCAGTGCGAAATTACCAACAACCGCTCACAGGACACTGGCGGGCCAGCCGCCAGTGGCACCCATCTTTCGACCAGTGACAGAGCACTAGAGCAATTCAGGCTTGCCTGTGGCGCGGGCGTCTCGCCCGTGAATCCACTGCCGAGACAGCGGTTCCACAGGTGCATCCAACCGCGAACTGCTCACAATACCAACGGTTCTGAACAGTCTCAATTCTGAACACTCGCGACAGGCGGGGTTGTCTCTGACGGGGCACGCTGCCAACCGTTCTCTCGTGACAGTGCGGGAGTTTTTGGGGCTTGTCAAACGAAGGCCGGCAGACTCTAATACCCGTCCCTCTTAAGTCCGCCCGGGCCATCGAGTGGTCGCGGGTTTATCCGGCCCCCATCGTCTAGTGGCCTAGGATATCAGGTTCTCATCCTGGAGACCGGGGTTCGAGTCCCCGTGGGGGTGTTTTAAGGATGGCACGTAAGGGTTTACTACCCCTTGCGTGCCTTTCTTTTTTCCCTCATCGCTTCGTTTCTCGTTCGTTTTATCTTGCACTGAGAAGGGAGGGTCCTGCCATGCTGGCGAAGGCGGCTACGGGATGTCCTGACCCTTGGCTTTTCCGTCCTCCTGTGCCGGCCACCGCAACGCCAACTGCAACTTAGCCTGAGTGGCGAGAAGCCGAATACGGCGGCTCAGAAAGTCTTGGCGAATACCCCGGCACAAGTTCGCACCGAACGATGCTGGTATCGTTTCGGCGATGGGTGGAACCGGCAGCCTTGATTCTCGACTGAGCATCCGGTAAAATGGGGTTTCATGGCGAGCTTGGCGGGTAATCCGCGCCCACGATTGCCTCCCTCGGAGTACGAGGAACCGTAGGCATGCACCTTAGGAGAAGAGCCGCCAAATCACTTCCCTCAACCAAGGAGACTCAACCGTGATGCGCACCATCCACAGCCGGACTGCATCGATCGTCAGCGCTGCGCTCGTCTTGACGATGTTCGCCGTACTGCCCGCCGTAGCGAGTGAAGACTCGGACCCCTGTGTCACCGTCACGATTCGGGCGGGGGAATACCTGATTGACCCGACCGATGGTCAGCACGAGATCATCGCACCGAATCTCGGCCGGCTTCTCGTGCCAGGCACGCCCAAGCTACCGTCCAAGATCTACGCGATCGCGATTCCGCCAGGCGCCGAGATGACGGAAGTCAGTTTTGAAACCGGCGAAGGCGTGGTTCTGTCAGGCAAGTTTGACCTCCGGCCCACGCCCCTGCCAAGGGTCATCGGCGAGGAGAATCCCGCCGTCTTCGCGCGAGAACAACGGCAGTACGAGGACAATTACACCGCAGTGTACAGCAACGATAATCCGTATCCACAGGCTGCGGCGGAGCTTGTCCGCATGGCGGGCTACCGCAAGTACAGCTTGGTAGACGTCAGGGTTACGCCGTTCTCATATCGCCCCATCTCCAAGCAGTTGACCTATTATCCGGAAATCACGGTGAAGGTGGGGTACCGGTTAACAACTCGGAGTGGCGAGCCCACCGTGGACAACCTGGTCAGAACCGAGGATGTCGCGCGAGACATCATCATCAATTACGACGAGTCACAGTCCTGGTACCCGGCGGCGAGCCGCGCCGAACGGGGACTTCATGACTTCGTCATCATCACCCTTGACTCGCTGACGTCGTCGGTCGCACCGTTGGTCACCTGGGAAACCATCAAGGGCCGGACGGTTGAAGTGGTCACCACGACCTGGATCAACACGAATTACACCGGCTACGACCTGGCGGAGAAGATTCGGAACTTCCTTCGAGAGAAGTATCCCTCGGCGGCATGGGGTATCGAGGACGTTCTGATGGTCGGCCATTACGACGATGTTCCGATGCGTCGCGGCTGGCAGGACCAAGGCTATGGCCAACCCGAAACCGACTACTACTATGCTGAGCTGAGCCTGCCCGACAGCGAGTCGTGGGATGCGGACGGGGACCACCATTGGGGTGAGGACTCGGACCCCATCGACTTCTATGCCGAGGTCAACGTGGGCCGAATACCGTGGAGCGATCCGGCCACGGTGCAGAATATCTGTGAAAAATCCGTTGCCTACGAACAGAATGAAGATCCGGCCTACAAGAAGAACATCCTGTTATTGGGGGGATACTTTTGGGCGGACACCGACAATGCGGAAATGATGGAGGCGAAGGTCGATCAATTCTGGATGTCCACATGGACCATCACGAGGATGTACGAGCAGAACTCGGGATACTGGTCCACCTTCGAATGCGACTTCCCACTCCTGCACGACAATGTCATGGATGTCTGGCCGGAGAACACGTATGGCTTTGTGAACTGGGCGGGACACGGCTCTCCGACCTCGTGCCATATCGCCGGCCTGGGGGCACCGGCGTTCATTTCGGCTTCCGACTGTTCGCAACTCAATGATGATTATCCCGCGATCATTTTTGCGGATGCCTGCAGCAACTCGGACACGGACGACCTTAATATCGGACAGGCGATGTTGGCGCAGGGAGGCGTCGGCTTCGTGGGGGCGACGAAGGTCGCCTATGGTACTCACGCCTGGGACAGCCCGGACGACGGTTCGAGCCAGTCAATGGACTACTTCTTCACGACCTATGTGACCTCCGAACAGTACACGCAGGGAGCGGCCCTCCAGGCATGCCTGCGTGAAATGTATGTCAATGGGTACTGGTATTACGACAAGTACGAAACATTCGAGTGGGGTGCGCTGTGGGGGAATCCAAACCTGGGAATGGGAGCGCCCCCGGTATTGAGCATCATGTTCCCGAACGGTGTGCCCGAGGTGTTGTCCCCCAACGGACCCACTGAGCTCGTGGTGGAGATCTACGAGGGCGGTGAAGAAGCCGTCCCGGATTCGGCGATGATCCACACCATGTACGACGATGGTGGTGTGTACGAAGCCTCGCTGATGACGCCCTTGGGAGACGGCATGTACTTGGCCACCTTGCCCGCCCCCTCCTGCGCGGACGCGCCAAAGTTTTACTTCACTGTCGAAGGCACCCAGAGCGGGACCGTCACCCAACCGCCGGATGGAGAACTGGCTCCGTTTACGGCGGATGCTGGTGAGGTGATTGTCTATTTAGAGGACAACTTCGAAACTGATCTCGGCTGGGCTGTTGAGAACATCGATGTGCTCTACGGGGCGTGGGAACGTGGTGTTCCCGTCGGCGGGGGGGATCGCCAGGATCCGGCCAACGACTACGATGGTTCGGGACAGTGTTACCTGACCGAGAACACTGCGGGGAATTCGGATGTCGATGGCGGCCCGACTCGACTGATCTCGCCGACCATCGACCTGAGCAACACCACCAACCCGGTCCTCCGTTACGCCAGATGGTGGAAGAATGACGATCACGATTTCGATCCGATGGACGTTGAAGTCTCAAACGATGACGGCGATTCGTGGGTTCTGATTGAGCGTGTCATTGACGAAGAGGAGAATCCGGCAACCGACTGGGTCCTTCGGAAGGTTTACCTCAACGACTTCATTACGCCTTCGGCGAATGTGAAGATTCGCTTCAGCGCAATGGACACGCCTAACAACTCGATCAACGAAGGTGGGATCGATGCTGTCTTGATCGAGGATATCTTCTGTAACCAAGTTACATGCGTGCAGAAGGGTGATTTGAATAACGACTCTGTTGTGGATGGCAAGGACATCAGCGCCTTTGCAGACTGCTGCCTCAACGGGGAGCCCGGCACAGCCGAATGCGTCTGCGCGGACATCCAAAAGGATGGAAACTTCTCGGCAGACGACATCTCGGCGTTTGTTACTTGTCTATTGGAGGGTGAATGCCCTCTCAATTAGAGCAACTGAAAAGCAACCGTGAATGTCCTACCCCGTGTGGGCCGTCGAATGCCTATGATTGGCCACGGCCGCCAGCGGCGTCGGCCGCTACGGAAAGAGTTGATCTGAAATAGGGTGTCCGCTCCAGCAAGGCCACCCCCCGGCCAAGGCCGGGGGCTCTTGACCGGCCTATAGGTGTGCTTCAAGTTCGGCTTCGATTTCCGCCAAGTCCGCATCGCGGCGGTGATAGCCGGTTTCGTCGATGAGCGCTCTGGCCTTGGCGAGTTAGCCCTGGGCCTCAGCGAGAGTCGCGAGGCGCGCGGCCAACGGTGCTCGTCTGTCCGGCCGAATGTGCATCGGGAGCCTCCCCTGGTCGCTGTAGTTTTTGTACCACTCGTTCAAAGGCCTTCCAACTGCCGAACACAGACACATATAGCCCGGCATGCAAGATGCTGTGTCTGTCTACGTCTGCCTTGGAAGGTTTACGCCCTAGCCCGCATTTCTCACCAGGTGGGGGTAGAAAAGGGCTGCGATCTGTGCG
>CAZTAR010000259.1:0-6963 GCA_964611695.1 uncultured Planctomycetaceae bacterium
AACGCTCGATACACTAACCCTGGAGCAACGGGCTTTCATCCCCATCTGATCTTGGCGGTCTATGTGGCATCTTCTGTGCTTGCTTCGAGCTCTCGGCGTCTTAATTGGCCGCAGGCGGCTTCGACGTCCAGGCCTCGGGAGGTTCGCATGTGGGCGTTGATGCCGAGGGTGCGGAGGCGTTGCTGGAATGCATGCGCATCTTCGGATGTCGGTCTATCAAAGGGGAGCCCTGGGACCGGGTTGAAGCGAATGAGGTTGATGTTCGAGCGAAATTGTTTGGCGAACCGCGCGAGTTGCTCCGCGTGTGGCGTCTGGTCGTTGATGCCTCGCAGGAGAAGGTATTCGATAGTGACTTCCCGTCCAGTCGTGTCGAAGAAGTAGCGGCAGGCGGCGCCGAGCTCCCCGAGGGGTATCTTCGAGGCCCAGGGGATCAGCTCTTGTCGGAGGGCCGCGACTGGTGCGTGCAACGAAAGGGCTAGGTTGAATTGCAGCCCTTCGCCGGCCAGTCGTCTGATTTGCGCGGGTAGGCCGACGGTGCTGATGGTAATTTTGCGCGCGCCGATGTTGGGGCCCCATGGGGCGTTGATCGTGCGTACCGCCCTGAGTACGGCGTCGTAGTTTGCCAGCGGTTCGCCGAGTCCCATGAGAACGACGTTGCTCAACCGCCCGCCATCCGCAGAGGCTTCCGCGCTGATGCGGAGGACCTGTTCGACAATCTCACTGGTCGAGAGATTTCTCTGAAAGCCGCCGAGTCCGCTGGCGCAGAACTTGCAGCCGACCGGACAGCCCACTTGTGAGCTGATGCAGGCGGTTCGTCTTCGGCCATCGGGAATCAAGACGCACTCGCTGGTTGCCTCGTCCGGCCACTGGAGGAGCAGTTTGACGAGGCCATCCTTGGAGGGCGAGCGTCGGACGATTCGGGAGGTGTAGATGTCGAGTTGATCGGCGAGGGAATCGCGGAGAAGTTTCGAGAGGTTGGTCATTGTGTCGAATGACTCGGCGGCCCGGTCGTATACCCATTCGAGAACCTGGGTCGATCGGAACGGTTTTTCGCCAAGTTCTTCGAAGAACATCCGCAACGCCTCCGCGTTGAACTCCAATACGTGTTGTTTTGTGGACATCTTGTTCCGTTCCCGGAGAGGGTATTCCTCTTCGAGTGCTTTGTTCGGCCTAGTTGGAGGCGTTCCAACGGCGCCTTCAGTGCCGACATTTTCCAGATGGATTCACAGGCGGGACGCCTGTACTACCCTTGGGCGGCAGCCGATTGTTCCGCCGCCGAATCCTCGCCCCCTAGCCCCTTGATCCCTCGGTCCCCCTACCCTTTCATCCCTCAGCTTTTTCCGCGAACTCAATCACCGATGCGTGTGCCCACTTTTTCGCCGGACACTGCTTTCAGCAAGTTGCCCGGCGTTCTCAGGTTGAACACGCCGATGGGGACGCAGTGTCGCTGACACAGGTCGATCGCGGAGACATCCATTACACGCAATCGCTGATCGATGACTTGGTTGTAGCTGAGTTTGTCGATGAATCTGGCCTTCGGGTCCTTCTTGGGATCTGCGGAGAAGACGCCGTCCACGTTTGTGGCTTTGAAAAGGATCTCCGCGCCGATTTCCACGGAGGCCAACGCGGCCGCGGTGTCAGTGGTGACGAAGGGCCTCCCGGTACCCGCAGCCAGGACGACGACACGACCCTTTTCCAGGTGCCGAATGCATCGTCGACGGATGAACGGCTCGCATGCGCTTTGGATGGCGATGGAAGACTGAACACGCGTGGGCTGTCCCAGGTCTTCCAACATGTTCTGGAGCGCGAGGGCGTTGATCACGGTTGCCAGCATCCCCATATAGTGGGCCGTGGCTTCCTGGATGTCGATTTTCTTGGCGACCGCGGCTCCTCGGAGAAAGTTGCCGCCGCCGACAACGACCGCGACTTGAACACCGAGTTCTGCGATAGAAACGATTTCCCGGGCGATGCCGTCGACGGCATCGCCATCGAGCCCAAAGCCTTCGGGCGGGCCAAGGCCTTCACCGGAGACCTTGAGGACCACGCGCTTGTACTTGGGGGCTTTCCTGATACGCGGCTTGCCTTTTCTCTTGATCGCCATCCTTGCTCCACATTGATTCCCGTGGACGTCGCAGTGTCACGGTCCGCAGGCGCAAAAAAAAAGCCGCACGAAGCGGCTCGTTTCGTTTAGTCCAATCCCCCGACTTCAAACTTGAGGAAGGCTTTGATGGCGAAACCGTTCTCCTTGGCGAAATCACCGACGGTTTTCTTGTCGTCCATTACGAAGGGCTGTTCCGTGAGGACGTGATCGCCATACCATTTGTTCATTTTGCCGGTAACAATCTTGTCCTTGATCTGTTCCGGCTTGCCTTCGACTTCACCCAGGGCCCGCTCGCGAGCCTCTTCAATCCGCTTCGGGTCCACGTCTTCCCGCACAGTGCCGAAGATGTCCCGAGTCGAGGCGACGTGCATGCAGATATGCCGACCGGGCTCGCCCGGCGCGGTGTCGCAGAGGATGGCCGTGCCAACCTTGCCGTTGTGGTGGACGTAGCAGGCGCCGGCGCCGTCGAGCTTCGTGATGCGGTGGATGCTCATGTTTTCTTTGAGCTTGCCGTACAGATCCGTCAACGCATCGCCCACGACCTGGCCGTTTGGCAGCTTTGATGCCTTGATCTCGTCGACCGTGGTGAGGCCCGTGCTCGCGACCTGCTGGGCAATGCCGTCGGCAAATGCCTGAAAGGTGTCGTTTGTGGCGACGAAGTCGGTCTCACACCGTACTTCGACCAATGCCGCGGCTTTGTCGTCGGCGAAGACGCCGATGCGTCCGTTCGCGGTTTCCTTTTCGGCACGATCGCTCATTTTGTTGGCGAACTGCTTGCGAAGAAACTCCATCGCTTTCTCTTCGTCGCCGTCGGCCTCTACGAGCGCCTTCTTGCAATCCATCATCGCCAGGTCCGTCTTTGCTCTCAGGGCCTGGACCTGTTTGGCGGTAATCTGGGCCATTGCCTATCCTTCTCCTTGGGTGTTTTTTCTACAAGTGTGGTTTCCGAACGCAAGCGATCGACCCTGAGGGCCTCCGCGTTCCACAAGCCATACAGCTACGGTTACAGGCCGTTTCGCTACGGTGTTGGGATGCCGCCGCAAAGTCGACAGGTTCGACAGCAAGTCACGCATGACACAATAGGGTGCGGCAAAGAAAGATCCCTGCCGAATCAAATGGTCAAACGGTCCTCGGGTCACACGCTATCCGGGACCTCGGTCGTCGGCGGTGTTGGGGCCGAATCTGGCGCGGCTTCCGTCGTCTCCACGGCCGTATTCGCTGAGGAATCGGCCTGCACGGCGACCTCTTCGCGAACTTGGGGCGACTCGCGCTGTGCCAACTCCGAGGTGGTTGGCCGGCGAGAACGCCTTGGGCGATCGGACTCTCCTCCGGATTGGTCGGCGTTCGCCTTGGCTTGGGCCTCGCGGCCCTTCTTGCCTTCTTCGACCGCATCCGCCAAAAGCCGGACCACCAGCTCGATCGATCGCATCGCGTCGTCGTTGCCGGGAATGACAAGGTCCGCACAGTCCGGATCACTGTCCGTATCGACAAGGCAGACAGCGGGGATTCCGAGCTTGCGCGATTCTTTGACGGCGATCTGTTCGCGGCGCACGTCGATAATCAGGAGCGCGCCGGGAAGCCGTGTCATGGTTCGGATGCCTTCGAGGTTGCGGGTGATCTTCCGACGTTCGCGATCGATCGTGGCCTTCATTTTCTTGCTGAAGTCGTTGATCTTGCCGGTGCGCTCGAGCTCTTCTATTTGTTCGAGCCTTGCCAGCCGTGAGCGAATCGTCTTGAAATTAGTCAGTGTCCCACCGAGCCACCGTTCGTTCACGTAGGGCATGCCCACGCGTTTGGCTTGCTTTTCCACGATCTCGCCAGACTGCCGCTTCGTGCCGACGAAAAGCACATCGTGCCCTTGTCCCACGATCGCGGAGACGAACTTCCTCGCTCGAAGCAATCCCTTCACAGTTTCTCGGATATCGATAATATGTATCGAATTCCGCACGCCGAAGATGTAGGGCGTCATCTTTGGGTTCCACCGACCCGCTCGATGGCCGAAGTGCACGCCACAGTCAATCAGCTCGCGGACCAACGCCGATGCCAAAATTCACCTCCCGGTTTATCTGGGGCCAATCTGGTTTTGCATAATCGCACGAACGACAAACTCTATAGCCTACGGGCATTCGGCTACAACCGTCAAGAGGGTAAATGTGGCTGTCCACTGTTTGAAAGCGGTCGGGGGGGGCATCCTTGTCTTCGAAAAGGGTCGCAGCGTGTGTTAATGACTCCATAAGGCGTAAAATCAGCCCCTTCCAGGGGGGGATTGATAGGCAGACCTCCGATGGTGTTGGCCACTACTTGGCCGAGATACTTTTTCGGACCTTTGCCCTGGCCCGGAGGGTCATTTCGCAGTTTCCCGGAACGGGCTGGCCTGTGAAAAGTGGGAAGGCGATGTTGGCCGGTAAGCGACCGATGGCAGACTTTCGTCTTTGTGCGACAATACGGCGGGGATGGAAACTGAGAAGTGAGCACAGACAACTTGCACGATTCGCCGTCCGCAAACCGCGGCGATTCGATGCGGAGCCACGATGTCCCCTGGAGATAATCACCCCACCATCTTTATCAGCGCCGCTGAGCAGAGCGCGGATGAACATGCCGCCGCCTTGATCCGTGCTTTCAAGAAAAAGCATCCGCAGGCACGGTTCGCAGGGCTTGCCGGACCGGCCATGCAGGCTGAAGGCTGTGACTGCTTCCATGATATGACGGCTGGCTCGGCCATGGCGATGGCGGCGATTCGGCGGATTCCCGAGGCGCTGCGACTGCTTCGTCGTTTAAAGCAATACTTCTCCGAGAACACATTCGATGCGGCTGTTGTCGTGGATTCGCCTACGTTGAATTTGCCGATCGCGAAGCTGTGCCGTGCCGCCGGCATCCCTGTGATGTACTACATCGCACCGCAGACCTGGGCGTGGGCCTCTTGGCGAAACGGCCGTGTTCGGAAGAGGGTCAATCGCCTTGCCTGCATCTGGCCGTTTGAGGAGCAGTGGTTTCGTGATGCGGGTATCCCGGCGACGTATGTCGGCCATCCGTCATTTGATCATCTGCTTGCGCTCAAAGTGGATGAGGATCGCGTCCGGACGCTTCGAGGGGAGACGACGCCCGTGGTTACGCTGCTGCCTGGGTCTCGACAGCATGTTGTGGAGGAGGTGCTGCCTGGACAGTTGGAGGTTGCCAAGTCGCTAAAGCTCCGTTTCAAACGCGCCCGCTTCATCGCGGTTCCAGCCAATGAGCGGATGCGCGTGCTGATTGAAAAGGTTGTTTCCGAGGGGCCGCGCGGTCTTTCCATCGAGATCCTGCCAGACTCGAACGATCGCGCCGCCGCCATTCGCGCGGCCGATCTCGCGCTGGTGGCATCCGGGACGGTCACGCTGGAAGTCGCCTACCACGCGACGCCGATGATTGTGATGTACAACGGCAACAAGTGGATGTACCAACTGTTGGGACGTTGGCTGATCGCGACGAAGTACCTGTCGATTCCCAACATCCTCGCAGGCCGGAAAGTCGTGCCGGAATTCATGCCGTACTACACGAGCACGACGCCCATCGCGGCCGTCGCCGCGGAGTGGCTGTCGACGCCTGCCACGCTTGCCCGAGTTCGTGAGGAGTTGCGTGAAGTGGTCCAGCCGATCGTCAAGGGCGGCGCCGCCAAGAACGCGGCTGCGGAGCTTGGTGAGATGCTTGACGAGGTGCGCTGAACAAACCGCAGGAGCGTGAAGGTGTCGGGTCGTTCGATCGGTTCCTGTCCGCAGGTGGCTTGGCGATGCTTTGTGCGGCCAGAGGAGAATCACTCTGATTCCTTCTCCTCTGACTTTTCTTCATCTGCCCCCTTGCCCTTACCCTCCTGTTTTTCGATCTCGGCCAGACACTCTTCCAATAGCTTCTGGTCACGTTTGTTTTTGTAGCTCTCGAGGGCCTTTTTCAACACCTCCACCGCCTCGTCCCGTTGTCCTCGCGCAGCCAGAATGCGGGCGAGGGTGTCGGCGACGGCGGCCCTTTCTCTTCTGCCTGACTTTTTGTACGCCTCGCGTGCTTGCCGGAGATTCTCTTCGGTGGGGTGGCCTGTTAGGTAGCCGGCCCAGGCGAGGGCGTTCAGCGTGCTGCCGCCGGGCTCGACCTCCAGCAGGCGCGCCGCTACGCGATCAGCCTCATTGTCACGTTTCAATCCGATGAGCACCTGATAGTACTGCGACACCTTGATAAAGAGGCGTCTCTTGTGGCTCTCACTGGCTATGGCAAATGAAGCCATGTCAGGGATGTCCTCTCTACGCGGCTTGTTCGCTTCCGACTCCTTGAAGATGCGATCAACCGCCTTCTCGATGTCGATGGCCGCCCCGATTTCTTCGTAGCGATGGGCTTCCAGGAGTGCATCGAGGACTTCTTCCGTCCATACGGCCCACTGTTCTTTGTCCGAGTAGACGCCTTTCAGCTTGTCGTACAGAGACGCGGTGAGGGCCAGCTTGTCACGGAATCGGTAGACGGCACTCACGAGCTTTAGGTCGTTCGTGCAGCCGGAGCCGGACAACAACCGCTTGCGAGCATCTTTGGCCCGGCTACGCAACGCCTTTCCGGCTTTTGCATATGCTTTTTCCAGCATATACAAATCCCGAACCACATATATGGCGTAGTCGTCGAATGGGACCGTCGATTCCATGTAGGCGTCAAGCACCCACAGGTATTCCTTGACAGCCTTCTTGTATTCACCTTTTTCTTGGAAGGCCGAAGCCAAGCGATGCCGCGCGAACACGACCTCCAACTGAGCCGTGGCAATGCGGTCTCTGCCGGCCACAAAGTGTGCCGCTAGCGACAGGAATGTTTCATGCGGCACGGCGCCAACGATGCGGTCAATCTCCTTCCCGCTG
>CAZTAR010000260.1:0-6915 GCA_964611695.1 uncultured Planctomycetaceae bacterium
CTGCCGCAGCCGAAGTTCTTGCCCGCGAGGATCACGTCGCCGGCCTGCACGCCGGAGGTGAACGATGGGTCGAGGTCTTCCAGTAGGTGTGGGCGAATCTCTTCCGGCGTGGAGCACGTGTAGGTGTACTTGCCAGGGAAGAGCATGTCCGTGTTGATATCATCGCCATAATGCCAGACGTTCATGGGAGTTCTCGGTATTCTGGGATTCGTGGTCAGCTGTTAGCCAGTTGCTGTCAGCAGTCAGCTTTCAGCGGTCAGTTTCGCTATTCGCAATTCGCTATTGCCGCTCTACTTCAGTTCGCTTCTCGGGTCCGTGATGACGCCGTACAAGGCCGAGGTCGCGACCGTCGCCGGCCCGGCAAGATAAATTTCCGCTTCCTTGCAGCCCATGCGGCCCTTGAAATTCCGATTCGCCGTGGACAGGCAGACCTCGCCCGGCGCGAGAACGCCCTGATGCGCGCCGAGACACGGGCCGCATCCCGGCGGCAGGATGGTGGCGCCCGCTCGCGACAACGCCAACAACGTCCCGTTCTCCGTCGCCGCCTCATAGACAGACCTCGACGCAGGCAACACGAAGAACCGCACGTCGGGCGAAATGTGCTTGCCACTGACGATCTTCGCCGCTTGGTTCAGGTCGTTCAACCGTCCGTTCGTACACGTGCCGAGGAGGCACTGATTGATCGGCGTGCCGGCGACTTCACTGACAGGACAGACGTTGTCCACCGTGTGCGGCTTGGCAACGACCGGCTCCAACGCCCCAAGATCGTAAGACAATTCCCGCACGTACTCCGCATCCTTGTCCGGCCAGACCGGCTCGTAGCTGTCGCGGGACACACCCGACGCAGCCAGGAACGCCTCGGCCTTTCCATCCACCGGAAAGACCGCGATCTTCGCGCCCATCTCGATGCCCATGTTGGCGATGGTAAACCGTTCGGCGACGGACAGGCCGGTGATGTCGCCGTCGAATTCGACGGCGGAGTAACTCGCGCCATCCGCCCCGATGTCCCCGATGATGCGGAGGATCAGGTCCTTCGCGCCGACGCCCTGTTGGAACGAGCCGCTCAGCGTGATGCGAATCGTCGGCGGCACTTTCAACCAAGTCTCGCCCGTAAGCATAAGCGACGCGGCCTCTGTCCGATCGATCCCTGTAGCGAAGACGCCGACCGCGCCGTACGAACAGGTGTGCGAATCGCTGCCGACGATAATCGTGCCCGGTCGGGCGTGTCCCTTCTCCAGGAGGACCTGGTGGCAGATACCTTCGCCGACGTCGTAGAAATTTTGGAGCTTGTGCTTTGCGACGAACTCGCGAATCTGCTTGTGACCGGTCGCCGTCTTCTCGTTCGCGGCCGGCGTGACATGATCCAGCACGATGACCGACAAACCCGGGTCCACGACGCCGTACTGTTCGAGTTCATCGCCGATCTTCCCGATGATCGCCGACGTGTTGTCATGCGTCAGCAGATGAGCCGGTTTGACAGTCACGATCTGCCCGACAGCGACCGAATCCAATCCGCCCGCCCTGGCGAGTACCTTCTGTGCGAATGTCTGTCCCATGTTTGCCTCCGAGGCCCGTAGCGGCCGACCCCCGTGTCAGCCGAATCTCGTAGCGGCCGACCCCCGTGTCGGCCGGGGCCTAGTGATTGCTTTCAAATCTCAATAAACACCTTCGTCCACGGCCAATCTTCCCAATCTTGAACAAGACAGCCACGTACAGGATTGTTGACAATGTAAACCAAGGCGCTTTCCGCGGTCTCGCCATTACGACAAACGTGATCATACGCCGATCGTTGCCACAACGTTGCGTGTCGGGTAATGCTCTGATAGCGGTTTGTAGTCAGGCTCTTGAACTCTCGTAACCAGCGGCTAATCTGCAGGCCTGAGTTCATCGGCGAAAGCAAGACGTGCAAGTGGTCAGGCATCAAGCAGTAGCCGTATAGACGGTACTTGAACTTCGAAGCATAAAACTCGATATTCTCGCAGACCATTGCCGCAACTGTATCTTGCGCAAACGGTTTCCCGCAATCCGCACATATTGTGATGTGAACATCGATATCGCCACCATAGTCGCAGTCGGTATGTCGGACCGAACGGCTTTCGCCATAGGTCATCAGGTCACGAAGCGGTATGTTCTTGCGACTCGAATGCATGTTCGCACCTCACGGCCGACACGGGGGTCGGCCGCTACCCATTACTCAACAACCCGCCGCGATGATAAATCGCCAACTGCGCATCGGAAACAGGCATCCCGCTGATCGACTCACCCGTCGCGACGCGCCGGACTGTCCCCGCCTGTAAGTCCACTTCGATCTCCTCGCCGCTTGCGATGTCGGACGCGTTCGTATCGGCACGCATGATCGCGAAGCCGGCGTTGATGGCGTTCCGTTCGTAGATAGCGCCGAACGATTCGGCGACGAGCGCCGCCACGCCCAAAGCCTTGAAGCAATCCACCGCCTGCTGCCGCGAGCTGCCGCAGCCGAAGTTTTTGCCCGTGATGATGATGTCACCCGGCTGGCACTTCTTCGCGAAATCTTCCCAGCCTTCGAGGTTATCGAATGCGTATTGGCCCATCTCGGCCAAGTCGGTAATCGTCAGGTACCGGTTGTGGTAGATCATGTCCGTATCGATGTTGTCCTGGCGGATGACCCAGGCCCGCCCGGTGAAGTTCGTGGCCCGCGCGGAAGAAGAGCCACCGCCTTCAGCCCGCGCGGTCGGGCCCTGAGCGGCTGGCCTGCAGCATGTCCCGGCCCCCTTCGCAACATGCAAAACCGGCTCGTCGGGGATCGCGTCCTTCGCGGCAATCACGCCCGCTACCGCACACGCCGCCGCCGTCTCCGGCGATGCGAGAAACACCTCACCCTTGCCCTGCTTGCCGGGAAAGTTGCGATTGCCGGAACTGACCGTCGTTTCGCCGGGGCCGTTCTGTCCGATCTGCCCCGCCGCGCACCCGGCGCAACCGGCATTGCTGAAGAGGCCGCCCGCATCTTTGAAGACCTTGACGATCCCGTCGTTCAACAGCCGCTGCCAGATGGC
Source organism: uncultured Planctomycetaceae bacterium (assembly GCA_964611695.1). GTDB lineage: Bacteria > Planctomycetota > Phycisphaerae > UBA1845 > UTPLA1 > CAZTAR01. The sequence continues at coordinate 3,033 of CAZTAR010000260.1, forward strand.
GTCCGTCGCCGGGACGACCTTGAGCACAACGCCCGGCGCGACCTTTCGACCTTTGAGAACCGCCGCCGCGGCCGCAAAGTCCTCGTAGCGCCCGTTCGTACACGATCCGATGAACACGGAGTCAACCTTCGTCCCAGCGACCTCCGACACGGCCACCACATCGTCGGGATGCCCCGGCCTGGCCATCATCGGGCCCAGACCGTCAATGTCGACAACGGCCTCTTCGCTGTAGGTGGCGTCGGCGTCGGCGAAGACGGGGGACAACTCTCGCCCGCAGGCTGCCTGACAAAAATCAAGCACGGCCTGGTTCGGCGGGAACAGCATGATGATCCCGCCCATCTCCGTACACATCGAAGCCAGCGTCATCCGCCCGGCCACATCCAGCGCCTCCACATACGGGCCGTACAACTCCGCCGCGCACCCCAACAGCCCGTTCGCGCCGAAGTGCTTCGTCAATGCGAGCGCGACATCCTTGGGCGTGGCGTTCGATGCGGGCTGGCCGGTGATCGTCACCTTGATCGTCGGCGGCACCTTGAACCACACCGTGCCGTGCGCGAAGGCATGGGCGATATCCTGGTCTCCCATCCCCTGCCCGAACGCCCCAATCGCACCGAGGATGTTCGCATGCGAATCGGTCGAGACCATCGTCTCGCCCGGCCCGACAAGGCCGAGTTCCATGGCGACGTGCGTTCCGATGCCCGCGTTGATGTCGTGTACGGTAATCCCATGCTCTCGCGCGAACACGCGGCAAAGCTGCTGGTTCTTCGCATAGTTCTGGTCCGAACCGCCGGGATTACAGTCAAACGTGAAAAACGTCCGGCTCGGATTCGCGATCGGCATGCCGTGGTCGCGGATGTTCTTCACAACGTTCGCCCCGCCAAAGTCCCGTGCGATTCGGGCGTCAATGACAACATCCACAATATCGCCGGGCTCCACGTCCCGTCCGGCATGATTACCGATGATCTTCTCTACAATCGTCTTGCCCAAGGGAACCTCCTATGCAGCGGCGCCTCACGTAGCGTCGGCCCCCCGTGGCCGACGAGAAAAACTAAATGCCCTCAAACGTCAATAAACACCTTCGTCCAGGGCCAAACCTGCCAATCCTCAACCAAACCCATCCGCACCGGATTCTCCGCAATATACCTCAACACGGCCTCCGCCGTCTCGCCCTCCTGGCAAATATGGTCATTCGCGGAAGGCTGCCACAACGGCGGTTTGTGGCCATCTTTCATGTACCGATGTGTCGTGAAGCTCTTGAATAAATCCAGCCATTCCTGCAGCGGCTTCCCCGAATCCTCCGGCGACAACAGCACGTGCAGATGGTCCGGCATCAGGCAGTAACCATACAACCGGTACGCCAACTTCCGGCAGTAGAACTCCACGTTCTCGCAGACAATCTTCGCAAGAGCCTCATCGCGAAACGGCTCTCCTTGATCTGCACAGATCGTAACGTGAACGTCAATGTCGCCGGCGTAGTCACAATGCGGATGGCGGACAGCCCTGCCGTGACCGTAGGTCGTCAGGTCCCGGAGCGGAGTTCTGCTTCGTGGGGGCTTCATCTAACCTCTTCGCGTGTGCGGTCGCCTGCCACGTAGCGTCGGCCCCCCGTGGCCGACGTGGAGCGCGAGGCAGTCACAGCACTACAGTGTATGCTGTGCCGAGAAGGCCAGCGTTACCTCGTCGTTCCGGCACACTCCGCCTCGGGTGTGCACTCCGCGGGCATCAAAGCCGAGCATGCACCATAACGGCACGCTTTGAACTCGCGTCATACAGGAGGGCCAAGTGTCCTCCATTCACAATGCCGAAATCATAGACTTGCGGATTGTCCAGAGGACGAATTCGCATCCACGACCTTCGGGAGAATGGGAAGGTAGTCGGCCTGCAAAAACAATCAAATGCGGCTTCCCACGTACGGCCCGCCGAAAACCAATCCTCAATCCGCCGGGAGTGTTCCGATTGCTCCATGACCTGATCCGAAATCAGAGTTTTGAGAGCGGATTCGTCTGCCGTGAACTCGATTATTAGCGTATGCTCTCCGGGGCCGCCCTCGTAGTGGCGTTGAACCCTTGTCACGTGGACACCCGCTGGAGGATCGATCTCCATCGCCTCGCGGAACGCCCAACCCGGTGTAACCCGCAAAAGCCAGCCAATCGCCACACCAACGGCGACAGCCAGCAACAATCTGACGGAGCATAATGCGGCTTTGCCCTTTCTCCCGGTCGTGTTCTGTCGATCCACCATTGCGTCCAAGATGGGCGCCGCGACAGCAGCGGCGAGCCCTACGAAGCACCAGTTGGAAGTGCTGAGCGATGCGGCGGCCATCGCCACAGCGGCCAGTAGCACCTTGAACGCCTTGCTCCTGCCCTTCTTGGTCGGTGTCTCTTCGGTCAGGCACGGATTCGACACATGGGTCTCCGAATTAGCAGTATCGCCGCGTTTCTTCCGTTCCCCGTCGGCCACGGGGGGGCGACGCTACCACCGGCCGGAGGCCGGTGCCACACGGGGCGGTTATAGCTTCCCGATAATCGCATCCGTCATCTGCTGCGTCGTCGCGGCTCCCTGGTTTATCACCTCCTGCCGACCGGTCAATCGCATCATGTCGTAACACCGCACGTTGCCTTCGGCGATCACGGCGGCGACGGCGTCGCGGACACGTTTGGATTTGTCCGTCTCGCCGAGGTGGTCGAGCATCATGCAGGCGGACAGGATCATCGCGATGGGGTTGACGATCGAGGGCGAGAGCTGCTCGTACTTCGGCGCTGAACCGTGCGTCGGCTCGAAGACAGCCAGTTCGTCGCCGATGTTCGCACTACACGCGAAGCCCAGCCCGCCGACGAGACCCGCGAAACCATCGGAGATGATGTCGCCGAACATGTTGCCGGCAACCAGCACGCCGTAGTCCTCGGGGTTCTTTGTCAGCCACATCATCTGCGCGTCGATGTTCGTCTCCCACAGTGCGATGCCGGGGAAGTCTTTCGCGATGCGCTTCGCCTCAGCCCGCATCATGCCCGAGGTCTCGCGGATGACGTTCGGCTTCTCGCAAACCGTGACGGACTTGTAGCCGAACTTCTTGGCGTAGTCGAAGGCCGCCTGGCAAATGCGCCGGCACGCGCGACGCGTGAAGATTCGCGTTGAGACGGCGAGGTCTTCGCCTGGGCATTCCTTGTACCGGGCCATCTTCGGGTGGGTCTCCAGCGCCGCGCGGACGTTCGCGGGCGGATTGGTCCACTCCACGCCGCTGTACAGACCTTCGGTATTCTGCCGAAAGATGACGGCGTCAACCGGCGGTTCGACAAAGCCGTCGCCCTCGCGGCGGATGAAGTTGAGCGGGTTGCCGGCGAACGCGCGACACGGCCGGATGCAGATGTCGAGATCGAAGTGTTGTCGCAGACCGACGATCGGGCTGCTGTACACGAGTCCCTTGTCGCGAAGGGCCGGCGACAACTCCTCGGCGGCCTGATCCTTCGGTTTCGAAGTGATCGCTCCGAAGAGCCCAATCTTATGCTCGGCGAGCAGGTCGATCGTGCGCTGCGGCAGCGCGTTTCCCTCGTTGATCCAGAATTCCCACCCGATGTCCGCGTGAACGTACTCGGCCTCGAAGCCGACTTTGTCCAAAACTCGAACCGCCTCAGGTGTGACGACTTTGCCGATCCCATCCCCTGGCATCGTTACAATTGTTCGCTTGCCCACGTGCCGATCTCCTGCCTAACTTTTAAGTGAATAAGTGTCTCAATCCCGCGATTGCCGAAACAGTGCCTCTCGCGTACTCCCAAAGTCGTGCGGATTCTCCCATGCGATCGGACTTCCCGCAAGGTACGCCCCAGATTCGGGTAGTGGTTCACTTTGATCTGCCGGTGCCACTGGCAGCTTGCTGCCAGTGCCG
>CAZTAR010000261.1:0-6912 GCA_964611695.1 uncultured Planctomycetaceae bacterium
GCGAAGAAGGCGTATGAGGACATGGACCCCGCAGTGGTCGGCTCCTTTCAACGAACGCTTCAGGGCGCGTCGATGCTCGAATTTATCCACGATAAGCCGTTTAGCGACGAGATCAACGGCAAGAGCCAGGAATTCAAGGGAAGCAAGAAGATCAATGGTGAAGACTGCTACGTCGTGCATGTTGTTTACGCGACCCCACAAGCGCCTCAGGCAACGTGGTTCTTCTCCAAAAAGGACTTCCTCCCTCGCTGTCGGATCGACGCGCGAACGCTCCAGGATGGCCGGAAGTGGGAGCAGAAGAAAACGCTCGCGAACGTGGTCGCCGAGCCGAAGCTTGAAAAGGACGTCTTCAAGCTGAAGTTGCCCAAGGGCTACACGAAGACGGACGATTTCGCGCCATAACCGGCCGGGCGGGAATTGGAATCACACTGTCCAGTGAGGAGAAGCGTGGGCTTTGTATGCTGCTCACGCCACGGGGGAATCCCCGTACCTCGGTCCGTTGGTATCCCGACCTCAATCGCACCAATCCGCTGACAACCCTCAGTACTGGTATCATTGGGCTGCCACGGGCGGCTTGTCCGCCCGTGGCAGCACTGGCAGCAAGCTGCCAGTGGCACCTCTCGACGAAACGATACCAGAATCGGAAATCCGTGGGGTGGCCCTCGTTCTTTGGAACAGTTTGCTTACGCTGGAGGTTCAGATTGGCGGTGCTCCGGACTCGCACGTTGGTCATGGAGAGGCGGTCGGAAAACTTTCCGATGAGTTTGTCGAGCCCGTGGATTCACGGAAACGTGTGAATACCAGTGGCCGCGGAATCGTCTGGCCCGTCTCCTTGGGGGAAGGGGGTCCGATCGTGTAGAATAAGATCCGGAGGGAAGCCAGGCCAGAACTGAGAAATCAGCAGCCCCCTCGAACACTTGAATCACATCCGTCACTGCAAGGGAGGAGAGCCATGAATCGCCATTTGATTTGTTCGTCTTGTGTCTTGATCGCGATCGGAGTCATCGCAACATCCAGCCTGTACGCCGACAACCCATGCACGGTTCCCGACAACGGCACAGGCACCGTTGATCTGCCGCCGCTGGGCTGCGCGTACCTTGGCCACATGCAGATCGTTGACGGTTTGACCCCGGGTGACACGATTGAAATCGATGCCAGTTGGCAGGACTTCGAATGCGGCGCCATTCCACATCCCGGCTGCTCCGTCGCGCCGGCGCCGGGGGAATGCGAAGCGGCAGGCGGGACCCTCGGCGGCACCGGTTACTGTTCCGAAGATTGGATCGTCATGGAGATGACAGGCACCGGAACTTTGACGGGGTATTACCGCCTCATCTGGGTGCCGGTCGTCAGCGAAATACACACCGGCCCTCGAAATCCGGGTGATCCCGTTCAGACGTTCCAGTCGAACCTGATGAAACTCCAAGGTGAGCTGTTCGGCGATCCGGACTTCTGCATCTTCCGCGTGCAGGCGGGGAATGACGTTGGGTTGCCGAGCCCGGGGCAAATGACCTTGACTGAATTGCCCAGCGGCGACTTCGCTGTCGACAGCTTCTTCGACATCACTTACCAGATCGAATTTGAAGGCTGCCCGGGATCGCCGCTCGACGGCATGATGGGTTTGACCACGGATGTCTCGCGGTTCGAGACTGGTTTCGCCGATCCGACCGGGGCGTGTTGTGCGGACGGGCTGTGCAGCGAAATCACGGAAGCCGATTGCACAGCGGCTGACGGCCTTTACATGGGCGACAACACACTGTGCCTCGGGGATAACGATGGCGACGGCTACGATGATGCCTGCGCGTGTGTCGAGCCGGACAATGGGACGGGAACAGTCGATCTGCCGGCGAAGCAGTGCCCTTTCACCGCGCCCATTGGACCGATGTACATCATCGACGGTTTGCCTGCCGGCTCGACGCTCGAACTCGACCCCGTTTTGCGAGACCCCGACTGCCAGGGCGCTCGACCATCGTGTAGCCTCGGGCTCGCTCCCGGCGTGTGCGAGAGCCTGGGCGGCACCATGGGTGGGAACGGCCAATGTTTCGAAGCGACTTTGTTGTTGGACGTCGTCGGGACCGGCGATTTGACCGGCTTCTCCAGAACGCTCTCGGTGGCGGTCGAGTGTGAAATCCACACCGGCCCGCGGAATCCCGGAGACCCCGTCCAGACATTCACGAGCGAGGTGTTCCGTCTTTATGGTGAGCTCTTCGGCGATCCGGACTTCTGCATGTTCAGGGTCATTGGCGGTTCCGATTATGGTTTGCCCTGTCCCGGCGAGACGACGCTGACACAATTGCCGAGCGGGGACTTCGCCGTCGACAGCTTCTTCGACATTACGTACCAGATCGAATTCGAAGGCTGCCCCGGGTCACAGCTGGACGACTACTTTGGTGTCACCACGGAGATGGTTCACCTGGTCCAGGGTACCCTGTATCTTCCGGAACCACACACGTGTGAAGCTCCGAATAATGGTGGAGGCACGGTCGATCTACCGGCCGACTGCCCCTACGTCGCGCCGGATGACCCGATGTACATCACCGAGGGCCTGCCGACTGGCTCGACACTTGAACTCGAACCGATGCTCGACGATTACGCCAATATTGCCCGGATACCGGGAGTAGGCTATCTCGGAGGCGAGGTCGAGATATTCGACGCCACGCTCGACCTTGTCGTCAGCGGCACGGGAGATATGGCAGGCTTCAATCGCCACCTCGCGGTGCCGGTCCTCTGCAATGTCCACACCGGTCCGCGCAATCCTGGTGATCCTGTGCAAACGATCGCATGTGAGATGTTCAGAATGACCGGTGAGCTTTTCGGTGATCCGGACTTCTGCACATTCCGCGTGCGCGCGGGGACGAGCTATGGCATGGCCGGCGCTGGTACGACGGTTCTGACTGAGTTGCCCAGCGGCGACTTCGCCGTCGACAGCTTCTTCGACATTACGTACGAAATCGAGTTCGAGGGCTGTCCGGACTCTCAGTTGGCTGACATGTCCGGCACGACCCGCGCCACGGTTCGCCTTCTGCAAGGAGATGTTGTGACTTGCTATCCGGCGGACGGTGACATGAACGGCGACATCCTGATAGACGGCTTTGACATTCAACTGTTTGTCAGCGCCGCTCTCTACGGTGCGACGCCCGCCGAGACCTGTCACGGCGATTACGACGGGAACGGCAGCCTGGATGTCGGCGACATCCCCGCCTTTGTGGACAGACTCCTGTTGGGCCAACCCTTGCATCCTATCTGTGTTGCACCCGACAACGGCGGTACCGTCGATCTGCCGGCGAATTGCCCCATGATCGCGCCGGACGGGCCGGTGACCATCACAGAGGGGCTGCCGGTGGGCTCAACGCTTGAACTCGACCCAACACTTGAAGACTTCGACAACATTATCAGGTTGCCGGGGGGGACGCTCGGTGGTGAAATCGAGACTTTCGACGCGTGGCTCGACCTCTTCTTCACCGGCACGGGCGACCTGGCCGGCTTCAATCGCAATCCTTCGATGCAGGTCGTCTGTGAAATCCATACCGGACCGCGCAATCCTGGTGATCCTGTGCAAACGCTTACGACAGAGTTGGTCAGTCTTCAAGGTGAACTCTTCGGCGATCCCGACTTCTGCGTTTTCCGCTTCCGTGCGGGATCGGACTTCGGCCTGCCGAGCCCTGGGCGGACGACTTTGACCAAACTGCCGAGCGGTGAGTTTGCCGTCGACAGCTTTTTCGATATCACCTACGAGATCGAATTCGAGGGTTGTCCAGGATCGCCCCTCGATGGGCTGTTTGGAACCACGACTGGTACGGTTCACCTTGTTCAGGGAGATTCGTAGCCCGCACCATTATTGCCCCCCCATTATGATTCCGCACATGTGAGGCCCTCGCCGATGGTTCGTCGGGGGCCTTCCGTGTGATTGGTGTGACATAATAGCGACACTTGATCCACCTCCTTTATGGGACGGGGAACCATCGTTCTCGCCTGAACTATTCTGCTCCCCAAAGTAATCCGATTTGTATCCTGCTGGGCGGCGATACTCAAAGGGCCTACCGGCCTGTCTGATCCGCCAGGAGGATGCATGAATGAAAGCGCCAACGCACAGATCGATTCTGGTTGTCGATGAGGATCCGCGTCTACTCGTCGAGACGATGGAGTCGCTTTCGGATGTCGGTTTCCACGTTCATACGGTGACGCGTGCCTCGACCGCGCTGCGCCTCATCCAGACGCGGTCATTTGATGCCGTCATCCTGGATGTAACCTCGACCCAGTTGTCTGCCGGGCTCGCACTGATCTCGGCCATCAACAGCAGTCCGTCACCGGAGAAGACGCTGATCATCGCCGTTGGCGCCGCCAACGAACCTGAATGTGCGGATCAGTACCGGGAACTTGGATGTGAACACTTCCTTCCCAAGCCAGTCGACCTTCACGCGCTCTGCGCTGTTCTGAACGATGTGTTTGGGACACATGCCTTGGCCAAGATCGAGGTTCTTTCGCAGTCGGATTCCCAACGTCAAACCCAGCCGGGTGCTTGACGATCCTTACGCGTGACGGTCCTTGAACAAGCGCCAGTCGAGGCAAACGGTTGGTTGTCGGTGTCCGACGCGGGGGTCGGACGTTCTCTCAAAAACTGCGATACTCCCCATTCCTGGTCCAAAGGTTCCGCCCTCGAGAGGGTGGCGGAAGTGCCATCCCCATGACACTTGCTGCGTCTGCCCTTCCGGGGCGGGAAGTGGATCGGTACGGTCCTCAACCACGGGTTCCGCACCGCTCCACCCGTGGCTACTTTCGTCCGCCCCATCCGGGGCGGACCCTCATGCTCACCCTTCGGGATGAGCATGGTACCCGGCTGTCATGGGGCTTCCGGCTCTTCTGTCAACACCAAGCTGCCAACGCTGGGCCACTCCCAGATACATCTCCCGGAAACGACGCGTTGCGTACGACGATCGCGAAGCCTGAATGTCACGATGTAGCCGCCCGGGTGCTCGTCGCCGCCAGGAACAACCGTGGAGCCGATCCAGTCATGGCGCGAGGTATCGAAGCCCACCAGACGAGTGTAGACGCGACTCGAGCAGACCAGGAAGACGACGGCATCCCATGGATCATCGAGCACGCGCAACGGTTGGGCCGTGACATCGCCCTGGTACAGGTACTTTGTCTCGTCGGGCGCGTTCAGGAACGGTGCGCCTGTGGCGAAGCGCTTTCGAGGCGCGTACGCCGGCGATGGCGGCGCATTCGCTCGGCGTGCAAGTCCGACCACGATCTTGGAAACGGGGCCACCCGTGGACCAACCCTCTTTGGCGACCATCCGCTGTCCCAGGCCCGTCAACTTCCAGCCGTCGCGTCCCTGTTTGGCGGCGACGGCCACCGTCCGTCCATCGTGGACCAGACAGATGTTATCCATCCGTTCATCGTGCGCCAGCCAGCCGACGCCAATGAAGTCGTAGTAGATGCCACCTTCCGCAAAGGGGAGGAGAAACCACAGGTACGCCCCCGTTGCCTTGACCTCAAAATGGTCGGGGAGTGGCTGCGTTCCAAAGGTGCAACCACAGGCGGTGGTCACAAGAGGCAGAACACATTTCAAAAGCGTCCTCACCGGCGCATCTCCTCGCCACAGGGTATCAACGAAACACCATCCAGCCAACCACAGGCAAGTCGAAAAGGCAGGGCCGTACCATGCTTTCACGCGACGAAGTCGCGGGTAAGCATGTTCACTGCGAAGAAGACATGCCTACCCGTCCCGCTGCGTGGGCCGTAAAAGCGTGGCACTCGGCAAACGCCCGCGAATGGCCGAAAAATCTTTGGACCTTTGTGTCGTTTGATTGGCTGCGGTTACAGGGTGGCTGTTTGTTACGCTTGGTCATCGCTTCGGGAGCGTTTACCGTTTCTTCGCGCGTGTTGCCGGAGCTGTTCCGGTTTCTGCTGTTGCGGCCGGAAACGCTTGTCTCCTCGAACCGGCCCTTATCGCTTGATAAACGCCAACGATTAGCGCTAATCCTCCGATGATTGTGCTAAACAACACGACAATATCCCGTCGCGATTCTAGCATTTTCTCCTCCAATTTCTGAACTTGCGCGGTGATTGTATTATGAGTTTCATGGATACGCTTATTCAGGTCACTGTCATTTCCCTCGGATCTCCTGATATGCTGCTTGACCGTCTCCAGCAGGCTATCTTGTTTTGCCTTCAATGTTGACGTCTCACCTTTGATCTTGGCGAAGGAGTCATCAGCTTCCTTGTCTCGAGCGGCCCTTTCGTTCTGTTCGGCCCGCATCAACTCTTCGATTTCCTTCGGATCGTTTCTCAGCCGCTCCCATATCTTGGGTAGCTGTTGGTTCACTGACGTGTTGAACGCGCTTGCTTCGGCAACCAAACCATCAACTGAGGCCTCCTGGGCGCGCAGACGCTGTTCGATTTCGGCCAGCCGCTTATGAATCTTCTTTGTTTCGTCTTCCCTCAGGCGGCAGGCGGCTTCCCTTTCATCGGCACGCCTCAACATCTGCTCAAGCCGTGTGAACGCTTCGTCCATGGCATCTTTCACTCCGGCTCGAAGCGAGGCGCCGGCTTTCTCAAACAGCGGGTCGGCTTCCTCTCGGACGAACTCTTTGGCAGCACCAGCACATCCCGCCAAGCTGCAAGATGCACAAAAAAGAAGAACCCGCGCAGACCTCAAGCCTATCCAGCGACCATTGAGTTTCATGGGAATCACTCCTCCTCCGACCGGGGAGCGAGAGTCGCGAGCCGTGGCTGCATCAAGCGAGCCTCGCCAGCCAGCCTGTATACCCCAACGACCACCTCGTTCCATGCTAGCTAATTCAGATAATGATTGCAAGTTTTAAGCTCATCTTCTGCCTTCCCGGCACTGCTAATTGGTCGTCCCTGAAAAAGTCACTCTCACGCGGCGGCGAGTAGAACGTATCGCTGGAG
>CAZTAR010000262.1:0-6885 GCA_964611695.1 uncultured Planctomycetaceae bacterium
CCGACGTATGCAAGGAAGCGCCTTTCCCTATTTTACGTCGGCCACGGGGGGCCGACGCTGCTACCCACACGTTTTCGTGTGGCGATATACTAAGTGTTCCAGGCCCTGTCACGGGTCGGATGACGGGTGCCACTGGCGGCTTGCCCGCCAGTGTTTTGTGCGGGTTTGTTAGTGATAACGCACTGGCGGACAAGCCGCCAGTGGCACCCACGTTGCTCGCGTATCCCTCACATGACGCTTGACGGAGCAATAGATCCGTAACAACTTGAAGGAATCCAGGAAAACGCTACACTCGATCAAGACACGTCCCCGGATATTGAGATGAAGCAGGAGAGGCGGATTCGATGAGCGGCACGACAGAAACAACGCCGAAAGCCAAGCCGCCCCGCAAACCGCGGGCATGGTGGCAATACCTGTTTGGGATAAGCCTTCTGGGCGCGGCAGCGGTTTCCGCGGTGATGAGGTGGGTTCCCGCATTCCACAAGCCGACGCCGGTTTCGATCCAGCCGCGTGAGATCAAGGTGCTGCCAGAACTGAAGGCCGTTGACGCCATCCCGGTCTCGCCGGGCGAATTGGCCGGCTGCAACCTGTTGTTGGTCACTTTCGATACGACACGCGCCGATCGCGTCGGTTGCTACGGAAACGACTCTATCGAGACGCCGTCATTGGATCGTCTCGCTCGCGAAGGCGTGCTTTGTTCAAGGGCGATTGCACCCGCACCCGTAACACTGCCCTCACATAGCTCGATGCTCACGGGCCTGTACCCATCCCACCACGGCGTTCGGGCCAATAGCTGGTTCTCCCTTGCAGAAGGTCACACGACGCTGGCCGAGGTTCTTCGGGAGCAGGGCTACCGAACGGCCGCGATGGTCTCCACATTCGTGCTGGACGCACGGTTTGGTGTGGCACAGGGTTTCGAAGTCTTCAATGACGAGACGGAGGACGCGGAGGACGCTGCCCAGCAACTGCGTGTGGCCCAACGTAGCGGAGATGCAACGTGTGACCTCGCGATCGAGTGGCTGCAGGGGCACGCTGCCGAGAAGTTCTTCCTTTGGGTACACTTCTATGATCCGCACTGGCCCTATGAGGCGCCGGAGCCATATGTCCTTAAGAGTGAGAATGTCTATGACGCGGAAATTGCGTTCACAGACGTGCAGTTAGGGCGGCTGCTGGGGCTCCTCGACGAATTGGAGTTGACCGAGAAGACACTGGTCGTGTTGGCTGGGGACCACGGTGAAAGCCTCGGGCAGCACAATGAGCAGTCACATGCCCTCTTGATCTACGATCCCACCGCGCGGGTTCCTTTGCTGCTGCGCTGTGGAAAGCGCCTCGGCGCCGGCGTTTGTCTCGATCGGCTGACGAGCCTGGTGGACATCATGCCGACGGCCCTGTCGCTACTTGGCGTGGAGGGCCCGGAGAACATGGACGGCGTGGACCTCACGCAGCCATCGGATGAGGACCGCGCGGTGTTCATCGAGACCTTCCAGGGCCTGACGGAGCACGGCTGTTCACCGCTGCTCGGTTTGTATGAAGGAACCATGAAATACATCTTCGGCCCGGAAATCGAGATGTACGATTTGTCGAAGGATCCGTTCGAGGAAAAGAATGTGGTCTCCTCGGGGCGACAGATTGCTGCTGCATTGGATCAGCGTCTCAAGGAATTCTTCGGCAGCGACTTGGAAGAGGCGACCAACGTACAGCCGACGCAGACACTGAGCTCAGCGGACGTCGCTAAGTTGCAGGCCTTGGGTTACATCGGAGCCGCGGGCGGGGAGGTCCTGCCGCCGCAAGAGCGAACGAATCCCAAGGAGTTCGTGATCCAGTACCGGGACTTCCAGATCATCAAGAGCAAACTCCTGTATGCGAAGGCAGACCCGGATGAAGCTATCGAGATGCTCGAGGAGTTCATTGAGGAGAATCCCTCATTCAAGCTCGCCTTCCAATACCTCGGCCAATGCTACTTCTTGAAAGGTAACTACGCGAAAGCGGAGAAAATTTGGCGGCATTGTTGGGAACTCCAACCGGGTATGCCGCGGCCGCTGTTGTCAATTGCTGCGATGAAGACGCTGCAGAAGGAATTTGAGGAGGCAATCGCACTCTTCCGCCTCTCCTTGGAGCATGCACCGGATGACGTGACCGCGCTTCGCCAACTGGGCTGGCTGCTTCTTGAAAGGGGCCGTTATGCTGAGGCGCTCGGTCCGCTCAAGCGGGCGGCCGAACTGTTGCCCGACGATGAGGATCTCCCAGACATGTTGATCACGGCGGCGCTGCGTACGGATCGACTGGATGAAATCAACGAAATGTTCCACCAACAGCTTCAATCCGACCCCAAGCTGGCAATGGTGCGAAACGCGATCGCCGGCATTTGCGTGATCCGCAAGCAGTGGAAAGAAGCCGAAGCGCTCCTCCGTGAGGGAGCCCGAATCACACCGGACAGGTTTAAGCTGATCAGCAACCTCGCGGTATTGCTTGTATCTTGCCAGGACGAGACGATTCGCTCACCGGTGGAAGCGACCCTCATGATGGAGCGAGTCTGCGAAAAGACCAGATTCGAGGATCCGTTACACCTTCGAACATTAGGCATGGTGTATGCACAATCGCTGCGACTGGATGAGGCGATTGCGGTGACCGAACGGGCCTTGAAGATCGCTTCCGCGTCGGAGAGACCCGAGTTTCATCTTGCTGTACCAGCCATCGAGCACGACATCAAGCGCTACCGACAAGCCAAGGCAGAGGGCTTTTCTCCGATGGCCGATCCGACGCGGGCTCAGCCGGCAGACACGATCGGTCCCAAGCAAGATGACCTGCCGACCGGCGGTGGGTAAGCGGGGGTGCAGACATTCCCGCCCTTTGCTGTCTTGAGAGAGTGAGCATGTCTTGAGAGAGTGAGCATGATCACTCCCGGTGTCGTGGTGATGCTTCTCGGCCTGGGTGTTTTCGATGAACCAACGATTCATAAACAGAACCGTGTTGTTGTTGGCCGCCGTGCTTTTCACTGCCGGCTGCAAACCGTCCGAGGACCAGGCTTCTCGCTCCAAGGTGACTGGTACGCAGCTTGGAATCGGCGGGGAAGGCATGAATGTCTTGTTGATTTCCGTCGACACGACACGCGCGGATCATCTGGCTTGCTATGGGCATCCCGTCGTCAAAACGCCTAACATTGATCGATTCGCTTCCGAGGGCACGCGCTTCGCTTGGTGCATCGCGTCATCTCCTCTGACACTCCCTTCGCACTCATCCATGTTGACGGGGTCGTACCCTTTCCTCCACGGGGCGCGAGACAATTCTATATTCTTGTTGAACGATGCGAACGTGACCTTGGCTGAGGTCTTCAAGCAGGCCGGTTATGCCACTCATGCGGAGGTTGCCGCACCCGTGTTGGACGCTCAATACGGCCTTCACCAGGGTTTTGACACCTATGGAGATGTCGCGGAGATTCTTGCCGAGAGGAAAAAGAATCTCAAGCCGACCGAGCCGGTTCAGTTGACACTGAAGAGCACGTCGCAGCCCGACATCGAGATCGAGAAACCCGAGGTCCGAGCCGAGAGAAAGGCGGACGAAATCACGCGTGTGGGCATCAAACTGCTCGCCGAGAAGGCCGCCGCAAGCGACCCCTTTTTCATCTTCCTGCACTATTTCGACCCGCATTGGCCCCATGAAGCTCCCGAGAGAATCGCCAGCCAATACATTGAAGGCTACTTCGCTGAGATCACTTATTTCGACGAGCAATTCGGCAAGCTGATGGTGAAGCTGCGCGAACTGGGATTGGCGGAGAAAACACTCGTCGTGCTTGTGTCGGACCACGGTGAGGGGCGACTTCAACACGGCGAGACGACCCATTCCTACCTGCTGTACGACACCACGTTGCACGTACCCTTGATCATGCGGTGCCCCGGGCATGTTCCCGCGGGCCAGGTGATCGAGTCCCAGGTCCGACTCATCGACATCGCCTCGACGATTGTCGACTTTACGCGGCTCGGATCGACAGGGCAGATGCAGGGCACGAGTCTGCTACCCTTGTTGGCGAATCCTGACTTGGCCCTTGACTTGCCCTGCTACTCAGACACGGTCTGCGCCCAGTTGGCTTACGGGTATTCTTCGATGCGTTCGTTGCGTCAGGGTGGGTGGAAGTACATCCTGTCTCCGCGTCCCGAACTCTACAACGTCGACGAGGACCGACTGGAACTGTTCGATCTCGCTGCAGTCGAGACCGAACGTGCCAACAGGATGCGCGAGCAACTCCGGAATATCATCGCCGAGTCGCCCGAGGCGCCATTCACACAGAACATCCGGCAATCCGTCGACGAAGTTGAACTGCGGAAGATGGAAGCGCTAGGCTATGTCTCTCGCAATCTTTCCAAGAACTCTGATTTGTTCGCGGGGGATGAGCTGGATCACTTTGAGCCCGTCGGGTTGAATCCGAGAGACCGAATCGAGGTTCTGGATAGCATGGCCTGCGGCCTGGGTTCTTTTCGTCTCGGGCTGAACGAACAGGCGGAGAGGATTTTCAAACGCTTCTGCGAACTTGAGCCCAATCACCCAACCGGCCCGAGCTACCTGGGACGAATCTATGCTTCTGAGGAACGCTGGGATGAAGCCATCGAGATGTTCCGCAAAGCGATCGAACTCGACCCCGAAAGCGGCCCGGACCATCGTTTGCTGGGTGGCGTACTGAATGAGCGCAAACGGTATGATGAGGCCAGAGAAAGCTTCCAACGGGCGATCGAGTGTAATCCCAGGGATGTGGTTGCCCGTCACCACCTGGTCTCACTTCTCGCCGCTGCGCGGCAGTACGGTGCAGCCCTCAAAGAACTGAACGAAGCCCTCGAATACGATAAAGATGATCCTTCGCTTCATCTCCACAAAGGGAGTGTGCTGTTGGTGGGTGGACGGCCAAGCGACGCCGAGTCCTCATTCAGAGAGGCGATCCGGCTTGACCCCAGCCTAACGAAGGCCCACGCGGAACTTGCCGTTGCGCTTTGCGATCTTGGCCGAGTGGACGAGGCGATCGAACACCTTACACAGGTTATTCAGTTGCAGCCGAACGAGGCCCTCCTTTTTCACTCTCTTGCACATGCCTATCTGCGCAAGAAGGATCTGGTCAAGGCCTATCAGAGCTTCCAGCGGGTTGCCGAAATCCTGCCAGACAATCCCGTTGCCCACTACAACCTCGCCACGAACCTGCTCAGTAGGCGACAGAACGACGAAGCAATCCACCATTTTCGTAAGGCAATCGAGTTTAAAGCGGCTTTTGCAGGCACACCGCTTCTTTTGGGGATCACCCTTGAAGCAGCGGGTAATCTAGAGGAGGCCCAAAAAGCCTACGAGACTGTGTCCGCCGGCGCCACGGAACTACCCCTTGTCTTCCGAGAAGCCGCCTCTGTCTTGCAGAAGAACCAGCGATCAGACCTTGCAATCCTCCTGCTTCGCCGGGGTCGGCTTCGTGTTCCACAGGATTCCGACCTCGCCAACGATCTGGCCTGGAGGCTCGCGACAACGCCGGTAAGCAACCTGCGGAACGGCGAAGAGGCGGTCCGTCTGGCACGAACCGCCATTGATCTCGCCGGCGGCGAAACCTTCAATACCCTTGACACACTCGGGGTCGCCTATGCCGAGGCGGGAATGTTCAAAGAAGCGGCGACTGCTGCCAATCGTGCCCTGAAGCTGGCCGAGGAGGCGAACGCGGGCGACTCCGTAGCGAATATCAAGGCTCGCATCCTGCTGTTCGAGCAGGGTCAGCCTTATCACGAGCAGCCGTGATTACCCCAGCCGATTCGATTCTATGATCGTGATCACCACAGCAGGCCCGGTGGCATGATAGGGGGGCGGGACTGCGGCGATTCACACCTGCCCGTGGTGTTCGGTCGTGGTTTCTTGGGATCGCATGGCCTCGGTTTCTGTTTTTGAAAGCACATGCTGCATGCCGGCGAGGTGGCGCCGTGCTGTGGCGATCAGCCGTTGATACTGTGTGTCTCGATCGAGCATCTCGCCCAGCCGTTTGCGAAATCGCTCCTCGCTGTGGGTGATGCGGCCAATTGAACACTCAAGCTTTCTGGCAAGTGTGCGGATCGAGGTCTGTTCCGCCGGTTCAGGAACCGTCCATCGCTCTCTCATGCAAAGGTCCACAAGTTCGCGGGTGCCCCCGGCGGTGCGGCGCGATTCTCGCATCGTCGTAGCGACGCTCCTGGCTGCGGAATCGAGTCGCTCGCGGACCAAGTCGCCAATCGTTGTTTCGTCACCGGTTCGGTTTGGATCGTATCTGGCACGTCTCCGGGCTGACCGCCTGTGGGGAAAGCCGCGAGACTCTGTCAAAGGCACAACACGTGGCAACGGCTCGGGCCGGTGGCGATCGTGCTCGTGTATTTTCAGTGACTGTTTTCGCCTTCGTTGCGTCACGTAGGGGACGCGGATCAGGTTGTGTTGTTCATGCGCGAAACGGCTCATGGCGTAGTGGATCATGGCCATGGCAAAAGTGGCGAAGACACCATGGCGGAGGGGATCGTGTGTGCGGACCGCCTCCATGAGTGCGAGACAGCCCTCCTGAAACAGTTCGCTTCTCTCTCGGGAGGCTGTCGCGTGTTCCACCAGGCTCCGTGCTCGCCGGAGTGTCAGGTGTATGAGCGGCAGGTGACGTTCGACGAGCCGCCGTTGGCCGTTACTCAGGCTTCGTAGCGACACGCTCCCCTCTTCGCAAAGCTGCATGGATGCATCCTCCTCCAACCTGTTCCGGCGCGATGCTAACCGGGCGTCGCTCGTGCTGGGCGTCGGACGCTACAGAAAAGGTGAATTGGCTCTATAGCGTTTCACGTCAATATGTGGCACCGGGATATATGGCACCGGCGTCTCGCCGGTGAGGCAACGGCACTCGGCCTTCTTGCTTCCACC
>CAZTAR010000263.1:0-6875 GCA_964611695.1 uncultured Planctomycetaceae bacterium
AAGACGCCTCGGAAAACCCGAAGACTCCCACTGGTGAGAAAGGCGGGCTAGCGGGGTGACGGCCCGCGAACTCACCGGATACAGTCGTTCCGTACTTCGGTTCATCGATTCGGTGCTCGACATCGCCGCTGGCTTCGGCGTCAAGATCATAGCTTCAGTCGTCGATACAGAGGCCGCCAAATCGGATAGGGATGTGCTTCGCAAGGATGTCGTCTATCTCTTCGAACGATACTTCTATCTTTTGAGAAACCAATGTCCGGATCGGAGAGGGCTGGTTGTCTTCGACGAATTGGACAAGGCACAAGCGAAGCACTTGATCGAACGAATGGCCGCCTACTTCCTGGGAACGAAGACAGGCCGATTCCGCAGTTCGCAGATTGTACCTGCCCCATTCTTCGTTCACTCCGAACTAACGGCCGGCATCTTCTTGGCCGATCTTGCAGCGTACGTGCTGGGTTGGGCATGGCGTTTGAAAAGCATGCATCAACCGGGTCGCGATGAGCTGAAACCGTTCGCCAAGAAGCTCCACGAAATGCAGTTTCATGGACAGAAACCTAAGCGAGATGGTCTTGGACACTGGCCCCTTCACAGCATCGTCTATTTCGATGACCTCCGGGGGCGCCTGGACAAGCTTGCCGACGAGGGGATTGATGCGGAAGACGGGTAAAAAAGAAAAAGGCAATGCCCGGTCCGAAGACCCAACGAAGCCTCCACCAACAGTATCGCATCCGCCGCCCAGTGGTTCAAGGGAAAAATCCAATTTTCGGTGACAATTCTATCGGCTGGCAGCCATTGCCGCCGGATTTAGCTGGCCTAACTATTGAAATTAACTATAGTTACGGTAACCAGTTGCATGGGTTCTCATTCGAATCCAGTTGCGAGTTCACAGCATCTCTCATTTTCTCGAACCGCCGAACCCGCAATGTGTGATAGAACCGCCTGCGGCGCCGGGTGCAACTTCCTAAGCCGCGCCGAGTACCTAGTGCCGCGGTATCTCTGTCCTCCTGATACCGCCCGAAGCAGTGATACATTTAGGATGCCCTCATTCAGGTTACACCGAGCACGGCGCTACGCGTCTTGTGCAAGCACAGCCGCAAAACCGCCGTCGCGATCCGCATCCGGCAATGTGAAAACTTGTTGTTGCACACCCCACGTGGGGGCGGTCTCGCGGATGAAATCGACTTGCGATTCGTTCTCTTCCTGTTCAAGTGAACAGGTGGTGTAGATCAACCGTGTGGAAGGCCCGGCGAGATCGAGGGCTTGCCGGATGATCTTCTTCTGAATCTCAACGAGTTCCAACAAGTTCTTGGTCGAGGCACGGTAGCGAGCCTCGGGGCGTCGCGCGAGTACGCCGGTGTTGCTACAGGGTGTGTCAATGAGGATGACATCCGGTGGACGATCCAGCTTTGCGAGCCTCGCACCGAGTTCCGCCATCGGCGTCGGCGCGATGATGTCGATGCCGAGACGCCGGGCGTTGTCAGGAATTTTCGCGAGTTTCCGTTCGTCGATGTCCGCGGCGATCACAACACCCTGGTTCCGCATCAACTCCGCGGCCTGCGTGGACTTCGTCCCAACACCCGCGCAAAGGTCAAGAACCACTTCACCAGGCTTCGGCGGAGAAAGCCGAATCGCGATCTGCGACGTGCTGTCCTGCGGTTGACACTCACCGGCTTCTACCTCAGGAATCCCCGCGGCGGTCGGCGCATCCGGCAGGATGATCGCGTCGGAATCTTGCAACCGGTGTGATTGAAGGCCGGCGGCATCGAACTTCCGTAACAGATCCACTGCCGTCGTGCGTAAAGAATTCGGCCGAAGCACCAGGGGCGGTCGGCGTTGTCCGGCGTCGCAGACTTGTCGGCACAACTTCGGCTTGAACCGGCGATGCCAACGTTCGACGAGCCAGGCCGGGTGCGCCGTGACGGCAATCAGATAGTCGAGAGGCCGTTTGGCTGGGTTTGGGAAGACGTCCTCCTCAAAGAGTCGACCTCGATTCGGACGATGCGGCAGATAGCGTCGCGGTTCAGTTTCCTCGGACGGCTCGATGATTTTCCCTCGGCACTTGGCGAGCTTCCGTAATACGGCGTTGGTCATGGACGCAGCACTACCGCCATAGAGCTTGGCCTGCCGAACCGCCTGATCAACCGCCGCATGCTCCGGGATTCGATCGAGCCAACAAAGTTGGTAGGCGGCGATCGCGAGGATGACGCGAAGTCGCTGCCGGAGCCCCGCCCATCTTCCACGGTAGAACCTCGCCACGAGATGCTCGGCGGTAATCCGGTGGCGCGTTACGCCGATGACAAGCTCGGCGGCCAGTGCACCATCCAGCGGCAGCAGTGGGTCGCGACGCTGAAGGTCTTCGAGAACCTCATGACCGAGCGGCCAACCGTCGTAGCACAATGTGAGCACTTTGGCGGCACGGTCGCGCGGGCGCCGCCGGGGTTCGTCGGAATCAGGAATCCGGCTCGCCGTCATTATGATTGCCTCGAAGATTCGGTCCCGGTTTGGGTGAGCGGAACAAAGCGATCCCCCGCCCTCACGTGTCGGCCGTTGACGAAGTCTCGCCAATCCATGAGCTTCCCGCCTGCCGGTTTGACCTGTAACAGGGCCAATTCGCCATCAACGCACTGGACACTCATGACATCGGTAATTCGGCCAAGGTCATCGGGCGAAGCGGCCGGCCGGGGCTTGCCCTCGTAAGGAATCGCTCGAGCCAGGATCACCTGTTCGTCTCGCGATCCGTCCGCCGAAACGAAGCGACACGCAGCTCCAGGCCACGACCACAGACCGCAAATGCGCTTGGACACCTTAGCGACTGGCTGATCGAACGCCACGCAGCCATCGGCCTTCCTAAGCTTTCTCGCACGCGAAACCTTCTCGGGATCCTGAGGTGTGCCGGGAGAAGTGGGATCATCCTGGAGAATCTCCAACGTTGCACGGACAGCGTCGCAACCGATGCGAGCGAGACGGTCGTGCAACTCCTCAGCGGTCTCGTCGTCGTTGATGGCGGTTCGGCGTTGAACGAGCACGGAGCCGGCGTCCATCTTCTCGACGAGCCGGAACACCGTAACACCGGTCTCTCGATTCCCATTAATAACAGACCATTGGATAGGCGCCGCGCCACGCCAAGCCGGCAGGAGAGAAGCGTGCAAGTTAACCATGCCTGCCGGGAAGGCCTCTAGCAACACGGGGCCGATCTTCTGCCCGAAAGAAGCGACGTAACCAAGGTCCGCGTTGAGGGATATAAGGTGGTCCGCCACATCCGGCACATTGACGTCCTCTGGCGTGATGACGGGAATACCCTTCTCGACAGCGAATGCCTTTACCGGCGTTGGCGTGGGACGCTTTCCCCTGCCACGGGGCCGATCCGGCTGCGTGACGGCGGTGAGCATTTGATGGCCGTCATTCAGGATGGAGGCGAATGTCGGAATGGCAAAATCACTTGACCCGAAGAAGAGGATGCGCATGTTGAACAGACCTCACGATCCTGAAGCGTTCGCCCCAGCCTTTGTGGTGCCGGCGTCTCGCCGGTGAACGTCTCGTCGGGGAACCACTTGTAGTAAATGTTTTACACCTGTGGCACCGGCGTCTCGCCGGTGAACGTCAGGTAGTGAACCCACCGTCGAGACGGCGGCGCCACAATTCAAGCCGACAACCTGCAGCCAACGTTGACGAGGAAAAACCGCATGGCGAAAACGCCCAAGGCCAAGAACCCGGCCTTGGGCAGATTAGAACACCGAGGCAGCCCGCCGGAAACTCGACTCCAAATGCTTGACCGAACGCCGATTGGCTATTTTGTCGGCCTCTGACATCGTGTCGATGATCATCCTTCCGTCAAGATGGTCGTATTCATGTTGCCAACATCGGGCCAGCAGACCGGAGCCCTCCATCTTGAACGGTTTGCCGTCAACATCGAAAGCCTCGATGGTACAGGCTTCAGGCCGGCGGACGGTGACATTGATCTCCGGCAGAGATAGGCATCCCTCCTCAACCTCGGCATGACCGATAAAGGTCGTGAGCGTCGGGTTCACGAAGACCAAATCGTCCTTCGGCTCGCCGGTGACATTGCATACGAAGATCCTTCGCAGGACCGCCACCTGGGGCCCCGCGAGACCGATGCCGTCAGCACCGTGCATGAGATCGAGCATCCTCACGGAAAGACCGGCCAAGGTGTCATCGAAGTGCTCGACGGGTTCGCATCTCTTCTTCAGGCAGGGGGTCCGGATAGTGAACAATCCGCAGTTTTGCAAGGTCGATATCAGGCAAGGGCTTTTCTCCTACCGGTTGTGCGGTGCTATCATATTATATGGTAGCTTCCTCTGTCGGGACTGAAAAGCGCAAAGGGTCCGAAACGTCTGCTGTTTGACCACGTGTGCGGGGGTGTTAGACTGACTTTCGTCCCGCGGGGGATTGTATCGCATCCATCGGGAGCGTTGCGCGCGAATGATCGACGACAATGAGCAAAAAGGGCTTCCGGAGCCCACGAATGAAACCGTTGGCAACCTTCCGCCTGGTGAAGCAGAGATGGCGAAGGCCCGAAAGTGGTTCGCCCACGCGAAAAAGGCGGCGGAGACGCGAAACTATGACTACGCGATCGAGTTGTACGTAAACGGACTCGCCCTGTGGCCCGAGGCATTGGACGAAGGCCTCAAGCCGCTTCGCGTGGTGGCGACGGCGCGTCGTATGGCCGGCGGAAAAGCTGCCGGCTTTCTCGCAGCCCGGAAGCGTCCCACGAACGGGAAGGACGCCAACAAGAACCTGAACAACGCGATCTTCCTGTTCGGAATGGATCCCGGAAACATCTCCGGCATCGAGCTGATTCTCCGCCTGGCGGCGAAGGCAAAGTGCATCTCCGCGGCCAGGTGGATGGCTCCGGTTCTGACCGAAGCCTTCAGTTCCGGCAAGAAGGTCTCGGAAACTCGGTATGACAACGCCTGCACCGCCATGGACGAAGCGGCGGATCATGCGATCGCGATGAATGAGGATGCAGCCGCCCTCGATATCCTGAAGGCCAACATCGCGACAGCGCAGATATGGCTGCATCATCACCCCGAATCCTCAACCGCCCCCAAGGCCCAGAGCAATGCGAGTGGCAAACAGACAATCGTCAAGGGTCGGTTTTCCAAGCCGGAAGGTTTCACGCAATCGCTGAAGGATGCCGAAGCCCAACACGACCTGCACGATCGAGAGAAATCAGCACATTCCGAGAAACGGGCACACGAACTGATCGAACGAGCCCGGCGCGAGTGGGAAAGTCACCGGGGGATCCCCTCCAAGCTGCTTCAGCTTGCCGACTTGATGATCAGGAATCAGGATGATGCAACTGAAAACGAGGCGATCAAGCTGCTCAGTCAGGAGCATGCCTCCGGCGGAGATTATATCTTCAGGCAAAAGGCCGATGACATCCTGATGCGTCAGATGAACCGTCATCGCCGCATCTTGCTGGCGAAGCTGAAAGCCGATCCTCAAAACCCGGAGCCACGCCGGGCGATTGCGCGTCACGCCGCGAAACAAACGGAAGTGGAAACCAAAATATTCGAGGCCCGACATCAACAATATCCCTCGGACATGCGGATTCGGTTCTTGTTGGCCACCCGGTATTTCGCGGCGAATCGGTACGACGAGGCGATTCCAGTCTTCCAGCAAACCCAATCAGACGGTCGATGTGGCGATGAAAGCCGGCTGTACATTGGCCGCTGCTTCTTCGAGAAAAAGTTCTACGACCAGGCCGTGGGGACCCTCCGAAAGACCCTCTCCGAACTCCCCTCCGCGGACAGCCCCCTGGCCATGGCGATTCATTACTGGCTGGCCAGGAGCCTGGAGGCGTCCGATAATCTTGAAGATGCCAAAAACGCCTATGGCAATCTGATCCAACTCGATTACAATTTCCTCGATGCGCGGCAGCGGCTTGAGAAGCTGGTGGCCGCCGACCAGAATGAATGAGGATGTATGGCATCCGTTCAGTGTCCCGGGCAAGTCTCCCGATTGGATACGCAGGTGAGTTGCCGAGTCGCGGTTGACCTGTTTGGGGTTTCCGCTGACAGATATGTATGTAGAGCGTGCCGGTGATTGTGCCGGTCGATTGAGGTTACCAAGGAGATCGTAGTGGCTCGAGCTTTATCGTCGCAGAAGCGACTTCGTCAGAGTGTGCGACGGGCGGAGCGCAACCAGTCGCGTCGTACGCAGATCAAGTCCAAGGTTCGCAAGGTGAAGGATGCGATTGTTGCCCGCGACGTTGACGCGGCGGAGAAGGCCTTTCGTGAGGCAGCCTGTGTGCTGGACCGCAACGCTACGAGGCTCACACTCCATCCGAACACTGCGGCGCGGCGAAAGAGCCGGCTCGCCAAAAAGCTCAATGCCTTGAAGGCAAACGCCGCAAAGTAATCGCCACCCCTTCAATTCGATAATCCGCGCAGCGTCTCGATCAACCATGCGACGTCCGACCTCAGTGTCGGACGTTTGCCGTTGCGCCGGTCTCCCGTGGCCGACAGCTGCCTCGGCCGTGACGGATTCAGTGAAAACGCACGAGTGCCACGATCGCGACACCACAGGATTCTTTTAGACACTTCGGTCTCCAGGGCACTCTACTGCGCCGTGGATGTAACACGCCCGCCAGGACTCGAACCTGGGACCCTCGGATTAGAAATCCGATGCTCTATCCGACTGAGCTACGGGCGCATTTGGTAACCACTCAAAATCTTTAAGCCACTTTGTACCGCGCCGTGCCGATTTTTCAAGGCTCGGCAAGGGGATCGGCACAAGGGTGATCCCCGTCGGCACGGGGGGCCGACGCTACCGCGAAGCCTGCAATCTCTACCCCACACAGCACTAGCCCGCCTTTCTCACCAGTGGGAGTCTTCGGGTTTTCCGAGGCGTCT
>CAZTAR010000264.1:0-6839 GCA_964611695.1 uncultured Planctomycetaceae bacterium
CCGGCTCGAGTATCTCAAGTCGGCACTGCTTCCCGGTCCCGGGCATATGGGACAGGTTTACCACAGAAGACATTCCGGCTGGCTCCTCGCCGCACATGCCGTACGAATCATCCGCGGCCTGACGCGACCGTTTGTACCGGCAGCACACAAAGCGGCCTGATTGCCATTCAATTGGTGGGTGGCATGGGTCAACGAGTTGACCCATGCCACCCAGACTTATGTTGCCCCACGCCATCTCACGAAGTTTTTTTGTTCGGCCGCGTATTCGCGTAGGTCGGGTCCGCAGACCCGACCTACCTGGCTTATTGAAGTCTACATGGTTCAAGAAACATTCGACCTCCATCTGGAGCCCATGGATTGCGATCCATGGGCATGCCCCGTGTTTCACTTGTTATCCAAAGTACAATCAGTTGCACTAGGCATAACCATTTTGTTTGTACCCATCCCGCAGTGCATAGGTGGGGTCGCCGACTGCCGGGTGGATCGGTGCTGCCGACCAGAGGTAATCCCAAACCGACCCCATGAATTCCTTGACTTCCTTCGCGAGTTCCTTTGCGGTCTTTTTCAGTTCGTTCACGCGTGCCCGAAGGTCCGCTGCGAGCTTATCAGCCGCTTCGGCAGCGACCTTATTCGCGAGTTCCAAAACGGCAGCATACTCCGAAGCAGGCCCGGTGACCGTTGCCTTGGCCTTGACCTTGACGGTGACGAAGGGCGGAATAGAAACTTCCACTTCCACTTCCGCCTCTAAAGTCACGGTTAGTTCCTGCCCGCGACTCGCCATGCTGCTTTGCTGGTTTTGCCGGAACATGGTGTCAAGTGGATTCCCTTGTTCACCTGAATCGTCCAACAGGTTCTGGACAGCGTCCATGTTTGCGCCGTGGCAGGACATGATCTCTGCGGCGTCAACAAGGAATACTTGATAATCCGCACCCGCATGCGCCTGCGCCGATGTCCACACTTCGTTGGCCATGGCAAAGGCGGCGTCTTTCTCCATGGTCGGAGCGGTACCGGCTGCGATCATCGCGGCGAGTTTCCGTTTGGCTCCTTCAAGCAGGGCCTCTCGGTATTCGGCCCGTGTCATCGGATGATATCCAATTTGCCGCACAGCTTGTTCACGCGTGAAGCCGAATGTCTCGTCAAGCCAATCCACGTACTGAACCGGGGTCATTTCTTCGCCGGTGGTGACGTTTCGGAAGACCGGAATGTCAGCCAAACCGTGGGTAACATAAGTCGTGACAAGTGTTCCTTCAGGCCAATCGGGAGTGCCGCCCGATATCGGCATCACGGTCCCGCAGTCTTGACCTTCCCCGACACACAAGCGAAGCTCGATATCAAGCGTGTCGAGCGCCAGGTCATCGGGGAAGACGATTCCAAACGCGGGCATGTCAATCCCCTCGATTGCGTCCCAGATGAAGGAATCTCCGTATTGCCTGGAGACTCGGTAAAGGGCATCCCGGCTGTCAAAGGGCGTAAACCCGATCCAGTGCCGATGTTCTGGCACGGTGAGATCGGCAGCGTAGATCTGATCGACCTGGGTACCGTTAACGTCACCTGAGATGTGAATTAACCAGTTGCCTCCAGACTCGGAGATAGCACCCTGCAGCATGATGGCTGCATCAGGGATGCATCCGTCGCGCAATATAAAGAACTCTTGCGTATCCAGATGCAAGTCGTCGGCTCGAGCTTCCGAAGAAAAGGCAAGCCCGAAAGCAAGGGAAATGGTGATGGCAATGTGCAATCCATTCATGGTATTCCTCCTCAAATACATGAGTTTCCACTCTGGATTGATCCAATTGGACAAGTGATCTCAACACACTCAATCCCCCTCGCCTTTTTCCAGGATCACGCCATCAGCACCTCCTTTCGTCTGAGCGGAATAGAAAAGGGCGCGTCACCGGAATGCGCCCCTGCCATGAGGTACTACCATGACCGCAAAAAAAAGACGGTCCGGCCCGCGACCATTGCGGGGTGGCGGTGCCGGTCACAGGTCTTTGTTTCCGAGAACTGGTAGTATTCATGGCAAGACCGAAACCACGTATTGTTCTTGACGGTAATTCAGAAGCGTGCGCATTCCTATTTCAGTCGTATTCTTCCACGCAATGGTGTTACCGTTGCCAGCTCGAATTGTACGCAAGGGTTTGTGTCGAGCTGGCGATCACTGTGGCTGAACACCGGCGTCGGCTGCGTGGCCATCGTTGAAGTCGCCGCCACAAGAGAAGCCTACCGGGTCGCCAAGGAGAATACAAGCGCCAATTAGCTCGGAAAGGTGTCACCTTATTTGGCACTCTTGGAAAAAGGAATGGTATTTTCGAGCCATAGAGCTGTTGTCAGGCCTTTCGGGAACCACTCTCTGAGCCGGGTTTTTTGCGCTCACGCGGCGGAGTCGCGGATGGTAGCGTTTCACGTTGATATGTGGCACCGGCGTCTCGCCGGTGGGGAGTGGTTCACTTTGGGCGCCTCGAAAGGCTTATTCGCACCGTTTTTGTGGGCCGTTCCCTGGCGGGCGAGGTTCAAATCAGTTACTGATTTGTCGCGTTGGCTCTATGAAACTAACTCAGAATACCCCAAGACTATGCCAAGCCCAATGTGGCACCGCCGTCTCGGCGGTGGAAACACAGGCGAGACGCCTGTGCCACAATTCTGAGATAGTTTCGAAGGGCAGATTCAGTCCAGGCGTAGTGTCAGACCCCCGTGTCGGATGCTTCCAATTACTTGTTTATGACGGCCGACAGGGGCGTCGGCCGCTACAAGTGAGCTGAAGATGTGCTAGTCCAGTCGCAGGGCTAGTATTGTGATGTCGTCGGACTGGGGGTGGTTGCGTGTGAATTGTTTGACTGAGCGGCGCAGGCGGGTGATTAACTCTCCCGGGGGCTGGTTGGTGTTGCCTTCGAGGGCGGCGGCCAGGCGGTGCTCTTCGTACTGCTCTCCGACGTCGTTCTCCGCCTCGGGGATTCCATCGGTGTATAATAGCAGTGTCACCGGCGTGGCACTCAGCTCAATAGTCTCGGCGTGATACGAAAAATCGGGATCGATGCCGAGGGGCAGGCCTGGCTCGGGGTTTAGCTTTTGCACGCGACCGCCGGAACGCAGAAGGTATGGGCCAAGGTGGCCCGTGTTGACAAATTGGAACGTCTTGGCTTCGGGATCGAACAGGCCGAAGATGGCCGTGATGAAGCGGCCGCCGCTGACGTTGTGGCAGATGAGCTTGTTGAGCCGATCGACGCCCGCGACAATGTCCGTTTCGGTCGCGAGGGTCACGTGAACGCCGGCTTGCAAGTTCGCCATGAGCAGCGAGGCGGGAATGCCCTTGCCTGATACGTCCGCCATGACGATGGTGACGAGCCCGTCCGGCCGGAGGAAGTAGTCGAAGTAATCGCCCGAGACCTTCTGACCCGGATCGTTGAGCGCGTCAATAATCATGCCCGGGCCGGCGAGCGGTTCGGCCGGGAAGAGCTGCGCCTGGATTCCCCTGGCCCATTGGATTTGCATATCGACGCGTTGTCGTTCCTGCATTTCTTCGAGCAGCCGGACGTTGGCGAGTCCCATCGCGGCCAGCCTGCCGAGGGCGGCGAAGAAATCGATATCCTCTTTCTTATAGCCGCCGGTCGAGGAGACACGGTCGCCGTAGAGCACGCCGCGGACCTCCTGGAGATACTCCATCGGGACGCACATCGCTGAGCGGATGTTGTTCGAGATCATGCTCGCGGTGGGGTCAATCTCCCCGTCGGCGGTGTCGTTGATCAGGGTCCGTTCGGCATTGTTGAGCGCGCGATCGACGAGGCTGCGGCTGATGCGGAACTCGCTGTCGTCACGATGATTCAGAAGTTTCACCCATTGCGGTGGATTTGGCGCGCCGGACCAGACGGCAACACCGCACCGCTCGAAGCGAAGCAACTCCCTGCAAATCTCGAGGACCTCGCCCATGAGGTCGTCGCGGCTGAAACGGCCCGTGAGACGCGCGTTGAGTTCATAGAGTTTTTCGAGACGCCGGCGGGGGAGATCGAGTCGGCTTTCAGCACCCCACGCGCTCCTCGCGGAACACTGTGTCTCATTCGCTGCGTCGCTCAAGATGACTTCGGGCTGGGTGTCCGGCGTCAGGGTCATGAAACACGCGCCGATGCCGATTCGGTCGTTTGGGCGGACCCGAGAAGTCGTGATCGCTTTGTCGTTGACGAGCGTACTGTTCTTGCTTTGGAGGTCCTTTATCCAGTATTGTCCGGCAGGATCCTTGTAGAGTTTGGCGTGCCTGCGGGAGGTGATCGCATCGTCCAGAGGCACATCACAGGTGCTGTCGCGTCCGATGACGGCTTCGCCCCCGGTTAGCTCGACGACCGTATGCCGCCCATTCGGATAGCTGATACGTAACGATGCCATGGCGAGCCTCGCCGGACCCGGCGAATTACCGCAACCGGGGGTAGATTCCTGGATTGAGGGCTGAACGACGTGGTTCAACTCCACCTCCGGCCAGTTTATCCGCCCGATGTGGGTTCATGTCAACAGACGGGCGGTTTCTTCCCAGGGCTAAGAACTGAGCTTGACTCCAGTTATGGGACTGTAAACGACGATGAAAACTAGTAAACTCAACGTCGTTTTCGACGGGGCCGTGCCAGCGCGGCTAGCCGAAAGTCGGCCCACACGCGTGGGCGGAGGAGGGCTACGGTCCCGTGACCTCGGCTGGAAGGAGACTCGGGTCTTGTTCACCGATCCACTTATCTGCGAACGCTGCGGCAACGATTTGGAATCCGATGACGCAGTGTCGATCATCGAGGGCGTGTGTGGGCGATGTCGTGAGCCGGCTGCCAGGTCTTCTCCCGATGAGATAGTCGGGCATGAGATAGTCGGGCGAGAGACCTCCATCGCCATACAAGAGACCGAGACCGCCTTTACTTGGGGTGGCGATATCGAAGAGGCTGCTCCGGGTCGGGGGAGCAACAGCTCTGTTGCCAGCCTTTCTGAACTCCTGGCAGGGCGGATGGCCGAACCGCCTGTCGATGAACCGCCGAGTCCTGGTTGTTGTGGGGATTCAATCGGGGAGTCACCTGAAGAATCATCAGAGGAATCATCTTGGGGATCATCTGAGGAGCTCGGCGGGGAACAGGATGAGGTATTCTCCTTCGAGGACCATGTGGGTTTTCCGGGGGATGCCACTCGGACCAACAGGGCTCGCCGCCGTCGTCGCAATCTCGGGATTGGCACGACCGTGGGTTTGTTCCTCACGTTGGTTGTTACGGGTTACTTCCTGACGCAAAACGACCCCGGCAGCACGCGGATGGCCATCCAGCCGGCCCAAACCGAGCGTTCAATCCTCCTGACCGTGACACCGCCCGTGGCCATAGTGAAACTCGATGGCCAGGAAATCGGCCCGGCGGATCACACGGGTGGGCTGACCGTCTCGCTCCCTGTGGGGGATCTGTCGGAGCATTTGCTCGAGGTGTCCGCCGAGGGGTATCACAACATTCGACGTCCTCTTTCGAGCTACAGCGGTGTCAACGATGTGTCCATCGAGTTGCTCCGCCGTCCTTACGAAGTTGCTGTTCAGACGCAGCCGCCCGGGGCGGAGGTGTGGATCGACGGCGTTCGCAAGGGACACTCTCCATTGAAGTTGACGCTGCTCGCTTCCGAGAGTCCGGTCATGTCTGTTCGTCTAATGGGTTATGTGGGGGTCACCCGCAAACTGACGCCGCCCGAGGGAAGCTCCGTCATCAACCTCGATCTGCCCTTGGAAGCCGCGAACCTCCTCGTCCAAGTCGAGAGCGATCCGCCGGGCGCCGCGATCATGGTGGACGGGATCGTCAAAGGGACGGCCCCGCTCTCGGTCGAGTTGGATCGGACCTACTTCGGCAAGGATGTGGAGATTACCGCTTCGTTGTCCGGGCATGACGATACGACTCAAGCACTGACGCTGCCGACGGAACCGAACGACGAGCCGGTCACGGCGCGTGTCTGCCTCGCGCGGAAGAAACCCGAGGTGATATTTCAGACGGTTCCTCCAGGCGGGCAAGTCACGGTGGACGGAAAAGACTTGGGCTGCGGCCCGGTCGCGGTCACGTTTTCGCCGGAGCAGGTCGGTCAGACCGTCATCGTCACCGGTTCGCTGGCAGGCTCACACTTTGGTCGCCGCGAGATCATCGTTCCGCTATCGGGAAAAACCACCGATGAGACGATCCCACTGGAATTCAATGCCCATCGTGTGGTCTTCGTCATCACCGGCTCCCAGGCGTCACATTTTGATAACCTCCTCCTTGCGGACCAAGTTGTCGAGCTGATCCACCTCCTCACGCCGGCGCAGCGTTTCGCCGTACTCGCACAGATTGGCGACGGCGTTGAAGCGTGGCCGGGCGGACTTGGAACGCAGGCCGCCTCGAGCGAACAGAAGGTTCGCGCGTATGACATGATCCGATCCATGCGGCCGTCATCACCCGGCTCACTTGCCGAACTGTTGCGGCTTGCACTCGATTTCCAACCCAACGCCGTTTGGCTCTTCTGCGCAGGCGATGTCGAACGGGACGAACTTCTCCAGTTCAGCGATTGGGCAAAGGGTTCGGACGTTTCCGTACACCTCGTCCGCACCACCTCAGATGCTCAGGACCCCTGGATCGAACAATGGGTCCGCCATCACCGCGGCACCTACACGGTCCTGGGCCGGGACGAGTTGCCGTTCGTTGCCTTTGTGGAAGAGCCGTAGTTCTACAAACTGGTTTACGAGTAACAGCACATACCGAAGCGCCAACACTGTAGCGCCGACATCAAGGCCGGGGTCGGGTAGTGGTTCACTTTGAAATGTGGGTGCCACTGGCAGCTTGCTGCCAGTGCCGATACCGGCGGAAAAGCTTCGCTTG
>CAZTAR010000265.1:0-6829 GCA_964611695.1 uncultured Planctomycetaceae bacterium
CGCTGCCTAGATGAGTCCGGCAATACCGGCGGCCGCGTTGGTGTTGCCGATTTGAGAATTGACGGACCCCAGAGCGCACCATCTGCCGTCGCTCTGCGCCTCTCGGAAGACAGTGCTCAGTCCATCAAACTCCGCCGCGTCCCCGACCTTCGTGCCGGTTCCGTGCGCTTCGATCAGGTCGACGGCCTCAGGGCCGATGCCGGCCGCACGGTATGCGTTTCGCAGGGCACGCGCCTGGCCAGCGGCGTGGGGCGCGTAGATGCTTTGCGAACGTCCGTCGCTGGAAGTCCCGATACCTGCGATGACGGCGTAGATGCGGTCGCCGTCGCGCTGCGCGTCTTCGAGCCGCTTGAGCACCACTATGCCGGCGCCTTCGCCGAGGACGGTCCCGTCCGCGTCACTGTCAAAGGGTCTGGCGTCACCGGTGGGCGAGATCGCGGGGGTTTTGCTGAAGCACATGTACATGAAGATGTGGTTCAGGGCGTCGACGCCACCAGCCAGAGCCATGTCGCACTGGCGACCCTCTAATTCCAGGGATGCGATATGAATCGCGCTCAGCGCGCTGGCGCAAGCGGCATCCACTGCGCAGTTCGTCCCGCGAAGATTCAGCCGGTTCGCGATTCGCCCGGCGATGACATTGCCCAACAGGCCCGGGAAGGAGTTCTCCTGCCAGCCCACGTAGGAATCGGCGATCCGATTGACGACCTCTTCGGCCTGGTCCATCGGTACGCCTGCTCCGCGGAGTGCCTTTCGCCAGATTGGATGGTCCAGCCGCGCGGCCAGGGGCAGCGCGAGTTCCTGCAAACCGGTGACGCCGAGCAGCACACTTACCCGTTCGCGGTTGAAGTCACGACTCTCTCCGTATCCGGCGTCTTCCAGTGCTGCCTTGGCGACGAGCAAGCCCAAGAGCTGAGAGGTATCGGTGGCTTCGAGGATGGTCGGGGGGATTCCAAATTCCGTGGGGTCAAACGGCACCGGCGAGAGAAAGCCGCCACGCCTGCAGTGGGTGTGGTCGGGCGCCTTCGGGTCGGCGTCATAGTAGTCGTCCACGGACCAGTGCGTCGGCGGAACGTCGGTGATGCCGTCCTCGCCGCGTCGCAGCGAGCGCCAGAAAGCGGTCAGGTCGTTGCTCCCGGGGAACAGACATCCCATGCCAACGATGGCAATGGGTGATCTGCCGCGGTCTTCGTCGTGTCTTGCCTTACTCACTATTCAAGCAACCCCTATTCTTCCAGGAGGGAGGTAATCTCAGTCTCTTCGAGGGGCCGGAATCGCCGCGCCGTCGCGGACAGCGCCACCCCTTGTGTTGAGAGCCAATTCGCTCTGGTTAGTACTGTCGCGCCCAAGAGCAAGTTCTTTGCGATGGTCACGACTTTGCGCCGTTCCGGGCGTTCGAGGAATGTGCCGCGCGCCCATTCGTTGAACGCGCCCATGGCCGGGCCGCACCAGACCTGGTAATCCACCTTGCGCGACGGCTCTCCGGTATTCGCCCACTCCGAGGCCCGACCCAGATAAGATCGGAAGACGAGCGCCATCTTGTGGCGCGGTTCTTTTTCCGCTCGTGCAATCTGACGCGGATCACGCGTTTGCCAGAACTCGCGGGTCTGGGCCCACGCTTCTTCAAGTGGGCAGCGGAAGAAGTCGCGTTCGAGGATCGCGCGCTGGTTTGCCGGGATATCCTCGATACTTGAGCACGATCGATACAGGTCGTGGAGTTTTTTCGCCCGGACGGCGAACATGGTGCCCCACTTGAGAACCTGCACCTTGACGCCCATCTCGAACATGTCCGCCGCCGGCGCCATGGCGGTGTCGGCTTGCGTTGCGTGTGCGAGCATCTCGCGAACGGCCGGCGATGTGCCGGACTCGATGCATGCTTGATTCACGGAACCTGTCAGGATGTACGCCGCGCCCATGGCGAAAGCCGCAGCCGCCGAGGCGGGCGTGGATATCCCGCCCGCAGCACCGATGCGAATCGGCGTGGCGTATGCGAACTTCGCCTGTTGTTCGTCTCGAAGGGCGATCATTATCGGCAGGAGTGAGATCGCCGGTCGGTTGTCCGTATGGCCCGCCGAATCCGCTTCAACGGTGATGTCTTCCGCGACGGGCACCGATTCCGCCAGGGCGGCCTGTTCGTGTGTGAGATCACCTGAATCAACCAGGGCGTTGACCATCTCCGCAGGCGGTGGCGACATGAACTTCGCCGCGACCTCGACCCGGGAGAGTTTTGCGAGGACTTTGTTCGGACAGATGATGCGGCCCGAGGGTTCTCGTCGGATGCCTGAGAGGCGATAATGAATCAGGGGCAATGTTATGTCGAGATAGGCTGCCGCGCTGACAGTGCGGACGCCGCGGTGGAGATATAGGTCCACGACGGCCGCTTCCAGGTCCGGCTCGTTGGGGCTATGGATCAGGTTCATGCCGAACGGCCCGTCGCCGAGGCTCCGCTGCAATCGGTCGATTGCCGATTCAATGCGTTCGAGTGACAGACCGGCGGCGCCGAAGAATCCCATCATGCCCGCGGCGTTCATGGTTTCGACGAGTTCTTCGGAGGAGATACCGTTGGCCATCGCGCCGGCGACGTAAGCGTACTTCAGTCCGTGGGCTTCTCGAAAGGCCGGGTCTCCCAGCTGCCGTGGATGCAATGCCGGGGCGAATGCGCGAAGTGGATAGGACCGCGCGACGCTTGCGGTGTCCGCACCAAGGACCGCGCGGCCGCCCAAGCCGATACCGATCATACCCTCGCAGTCCACCGCGTAGATGTTTCGGGTGATGGCGGATAACGCTCGCGATATCGCCTCGTCCCCGACCTGCGGTACGGCGTCGTTTTGGGCAGTGCTACGGTGGATGGCACCATCAGGTGTGGTGTGAGTTGTGGCGTCGTGAGTTGTGGCGTCGTCCGGCGTCCACCATCCCAACATTTCCCCACCGATGCGACCTATCTCTCTCGCGACCACGGGTATTTCGCCGTCCTTAGTCTTCAAGTGAAGTCCCGTGTTTTCGTCACCGAGTGGGAGCTTACGAGTCACACGGACGCCGAGATCGAGCAACACGTTGCATCCGGCGAACAGGGTGCCGACGGCGATCTTTGCCCCTGTCTTCGCGCCGGAGGACGCGACGGAAAGGGCCGACAGTCCGCTTTCGATAGCCGTTTGTGTCAGCGACGCGCCAGTGTCAGGCTTAGGTTGTTCATGGCTGTTCATGTTTTCGTCTCACAAGGCTCACAACAAGGCTGGTGCGGCGAGCCGCACCCTATGATTCGGATGCGATGTTCCCTGGGGAACCTGTCAAAGGCCGATGCTCTCCGCCCGTATTCGACACCCGTGTTGGATTCGGAGGCGACCGTTTTTCAACCGCCTGTTTCAGCATCTTGGGTAATTGAAACGCCGTGTCCTCCTCGGCCGTCACGCAATATTCGATCATGTCGGCGCCGAGTTCTCTGAGGCGATCCAGCACGGATTGGACGACGTGTTCCGGCGTGCTTGCGCCGGCCGTGACGCCGATGGTTTCGACATCCGCCAACCAAGCAGGATCGATTTCTTCAGGACTATCTATAAGGAAGCCAGGCACGTTTCGAGCTTGTCCCACCTCGACGAGTCGCGCGGCGTTACTGGAGTTCCTTGAGCCCACGACGAGCAGGAGTTCGATTCCCTGTTCGCTCATTGCCTTGACGGCGTCCTGCCGATTCTGCGTCGCGTAGCAAATGTCATCTTGGACAGGTGTCTTCACGTCTGGAAACCGATCCCGAAGCACCTCCATCACATCCGCAGTGTCGTCCACGCCAAGCGTGGTCTGCGTTAGCACGGTGAGCCTATCGTGAGGCGGCAGTTGGACATCTCGCGCTTGTTGTTGGTCTTCGACGAGCGAGATACCACCGAAAGCCTGACCCAGGGTGCCCACGACCTCATCATGGCCCGCGTGGCCGATGAGGATGATGTGCCCACCGGGTTTGGCGGAACGATGCACCTCTCCGTGCACCTTCGTGACAAGCGGGCAAGTCGCATCGATGACGCGAAGCTTGCGACGCTCGGCGGCTTCAAAGACTTCACGCGGTGAGCCGTGGGCGCTGAGGATCGCCAACTCGCCGTCAGGGACTTCGTCCAACTCGTTCACAAAGACGACACCCTTCTGTCGGAATGCGGTCACCACATGGCTGTTGTGGACGATTTCCTTGCGGACGTAGACGGGCGGGCCGAAGACCTCGAGCGCAAGATCGACGATCCTGATCGCGCGATCCACGCCCGCACAAAATCCCCGAGGCTTCGCCAGCAATACCTTCATCAGGTTCCCCAACTGCTCGCCAGGCATCAGGCCTGGGCGTCAGTCCACCGCCCACAGAACCGACAGGAGTCGGCATCGAGTTCCCCTTCGAGTTCTCGGTGGGCGAAAGGCCAATATCTTAACAGAAAGGGGCCTATCATGCCGCAAGGCGGGACGCAACACCGCAACCCGTAGCAGTGTTATCTGAGGTCCTAATATGTCGGTTTGGGTTCTTTCAGGGCGGCTTCAAAAAGACCGGACTGCTCTTCCTCTTTTTTGGGCGGGTTCACTGATTGGAACGGTTTCACTGATTTGAGCGGTTTCACTTACTTCGTAGCGGCCGACGCCCCTGTCGGCCGAGGCAAACCGGTCGTAATCGAAGCCCGACATGGGGATCGGGCGCGACGTTTTCCACGTACTCTCGAAAACTGCTCTCGACAACGCATACCGCCCCTCCCCTCGGGTGGGCAATTGTGGGAACGGGGACTTATTCAATGGATTCAAGGCCCGTTGGAAAACAAACACGGCGGCTCCGGGTTCAGAACCGCCGTGTCACGCTTTTGCGGGGTAGCCGGGATACGACTTTCCTATTTCTCGTCGTCCGAATGCCCTTCACGGGCGTAGATGATCCACAGGTGGACCATGTAGGAGAAGATTGGGACGCAGATGAGGCTGCCGATGATATCTCGGGTCTCCAGCGAGCCATAGACCCAGATGGCCGCGCCCCAACCCAACAGAACAGCGGTCAGCGTGGCCGCCAGAACCTTGAAAAAGACGGACGGCACAAAGTCAAACCAGTGATCCTTCATCGCAACCTCTCTCCGCGCAATCTACTGGGGTACAGATTTCCGCGTTATTCACAATCTCCAATTGCCATTCGTCATCCGGCCGCCGCCGCTGGCCGTCGTTTGGCAAACACAACCGTTCCCGCCGTCAACAACAGCAGTGTCATGATGATCATGCCCCATTCGGAGACGGTGGGAACCGGCAATTCGAGTTGGGCGCTATACAAGTCTTTCGCGCCATAACCACCAGGCCGCGTCGACCCGAACAGCAGTTCATTACCGTCTTCTGACTCTGTGGGGCAGGTGTCATCCTCGGAACTGTTAATTCCAAAAAGGTTCACTGGAGGCAACCAACCACGGCCGCCATCGTTATAACTTACGTAGATGTCGGCGCCACCGAGTCCGCCCGGCCGATTCGAGGCGAAGTAGAGCCTCTGCCCATCTGCGGACATCGACGGGCCCCTTTCGTCGTCGCCGGTATTAATGACCACACCCAGGTTCACGGCCGCCCCCCAAGGATCCCCCGGCGCCGCTCGGGTGCTCATCCAGATGTCGAAGCCCCCTTCGCCGCCAGCCTGGTTGGATCCAAACAACAGGGTCAACCCGTCCGACGACATCCAGGGCATGCTGTCGACGTCTCCACTATCCATATCCACAGACGGCGCACCCCAGAATCCAACTGGCGCATCCGGACACGGCTCCGAATTCTCACTACTCCAAAGGTCATACGTGCCGTTGAAATCACTGGCATAGATCACCATCGGATTGCCATCAACACACTGAATAGTGGGGGCGCGTTCGTTGGCCGCTGTGTTGAGTGGGGTGAGATTCTGGGGATTGTCCCACTCGCCACCCACCTTTTCAGCCATATACATGTCATAACCACCCGCACCGCCGGGCCGGCTGGATGTAAAGAAAAGATATCCCCCGAAGTCACACAAGCCCATTTCGTCGTCCGCCGTGTTTACGCCCGGCCCGAGGTTCTGTGGAATGGCCCATTGACCAAACGCCGGCGCTGGGAAAAACATCAGAATCAGACACGTCGATGCGATCAGGGATTTGATTGTTAACTTAGTTCGTTGCATCGCTTCTTCTCCGTTTACGAACAGGATGTTCGACGAATCAGTTGTCTTTGCAGTATTGTGGGAAGAGCACTCCCCACAACAGCCTGCGAGGAACAACCGAGTTCGATTCTTTTTTCGAGCTTCACAAAAATCATGTAGCCACAGGCCGGCGGCGTCGTGCAAACACGAGCGTTCCCGCCGTCAAGAGCAGTAGAGTCATAATGATCAAACCCCATTCGGAAACCGTGGGAACTGTTGTCCCCGTGGGCATCTGCCAGAGTTCAACTACAGGGGTGACCGAGGTTCCTCCTGACCTCTCGCTTAGAAAACGGAATATTATCCAGTGATCTGGCGGGGCGTCAGGTACAGAGTAGGAAGATGTTTGGTCATAACCAAGCGAGAAGCCCGCCTCAGCATTCCATGTGATACCGGATCCGGGTGCCCATAGGGCTTCGGTCCATTCATCAAGCGGGAAGCGGGTCGGGACGAACGCCCAGAACACTTGGCTCCCTACGACCGTCCCCTGCCCGGTGAAGTCAGAGTCAAGACGATTGCGGACATCAATCGTTACATTCCAGGCAAAACTATCCCAGTCAAATTCCTGGGAATAACTCCCTCCGACTGGCTCGCCCGCATCGTCGATGTACTGTCCTTCCGAGTCTGTCCAGTAGGCCCCCTTGACGTTCACATCCGTCCCATCACCCTCAACGTCGAAGCATGCCC
>CAZTAR010000266.1:0-6826 GCA_964611695.1 uncultured Planctomycetaceae bacterium
TGCAATGGGGCGACGAGGGCAAGGGCAAGGTCGTGGACCTGCTCACGGAGCACTTTGACGTCGTCGTTCGCTACGCGGGCGGGGCCAACGCCGGCCACACCGTCCAGATCGACGACGATCGTTTCGCGCTCCACCTCCTCCCCAGTGGCATCTTACGGCCACGGATTCAAAGCATGATTGGTCCGGGCGTCGTGCTCGATCCGGAAATCGTTACGGGAGAAATCGCGGGACTTCGCGAGCGCGGCGTGGAAGTGGGGTCGAACCTGTCCATTTCGAATCGGGCCCACCTCGTAATGCCCTACCACAAACAGCAGGACCTGTTGAGCGAAGCCAAACTCGGAAAGGGTCGCCAAATCGGAACGACCGCGAAGGGCATCGGCCCCTGCCACGCGGACAAGATGATGCGAAGCACCGCCTTTCGCGTTGGAGACCTGTACGATGCCGCCGCGTTTCGCGCCAAGCTCGACGAGGTGGTGGCCCAACGGAATACGGTCTTCGCCGCGCTCTACAAGGATTACGACCCGATCAACGCTTCTGCAATCGCCGAGCAGTACCTCGAATTCGCCAACATGCTGGCGCCTCACGTAACAGATACCGTGCCAATGTTGCACGAGGCCCTGGCGGCCGGCCGGCGCATCCTGTTCGAGGGCGCGCAAGGCGCCCTACTGGACCTCCACCACGGGACCTTCCCGTATGTCACCAGCAGCACCTGTGTGACAGGTGGAATCTTCGCGGGCGCAGGCGCCCCCCCCTCCGCAGTGCACAGCTACGTCGGTATCATCAAGACGTACACGACCCGAGTGGGCGGCGGACCATTTCCAACTGAGCTGACCAATGCCACGGGCGACACAATTCGAGAGGCCGGCCACGAATACGGCACGACCACCGGCCGACCCCGCCGCTGCGGCTGGTTTGACGCGTTCGCCACCCGATACGCCATCGCCTTGGGCGGAATCACGCAGATCGCGATCATGCATCTCGACACGCTCGGCGTCCTGCCGGAGGTCAAAGTCTGCACCGGCTACAAACTGAAGGGCGAGCCAATGTCGTTCTTCTCACCGGATGTCCACGTGCTTGACGAGGTCGAGCCCGTCTATGAAACGTTGCCGGGCTGGGGCCGAAACATCCAGCGGTCCGCATCTTATGGCGACTTGCCGGAAGGGGCGCGTCGCTACGTCGAGCGGTTGGAGCAACTTCTGGGCGTGCCGATCACACTCGTGAGTGTCGGTGCGGATCGAAACGCGACGCTCCACCATGATGCCGTCTCGTCCGCGTGAAGAGAAAACGAGATAACGGAGGGAGGCCGTAGAGTCGATGCCCAATACTGAACCGCTGGATCCACAAGTCGAATTGGGGGTGCCTCGCGAGGCCGTTCCGCGGCATGTTGCCATCATCATGGATGGCAACGGGCGCTGGGCCCAGAGGCAGGGAATGGAACGCGTCAACGGACACGAGGCCGGCGCGAAAAACGTCCGCGAAATCGTCACGCACTGCACAAGGCTCGGGATCGAATGCCTCACGCTGTACAGCTTCAGCACGGAGAACTGGAACCGACCGGTCGAAGAAGTCACGCGTCTCATGAAGCTCTACGTCGAATACCTGATCAAGGAGCGCGAGGAGATCATGGAGAACGGCGTGCGGCTCATACAACTCGGGCGTCGCACGGGTCTGCCGGACGATGTGCTTCACGAATTGGACGAAACAACCGCCCTTTCCAAAAACAATACAGGGATGACCCTCTGCCTGGCATTGAACTATTCCGGGCGCACGGAGTTGGTCGATGCAGTCCGTCGCATCGCCAAACGTGTCGCCGACGGCACGCTATCGATCGACGCGATTGAAGAAGAGACGATCGCCGATGCACTCTATACGGCAGGCTTACCCGATCCGGATCTGTTGATCCGCACGGCCGGCGAGATGCGAATCAGCAACTTCCTGCTCTGGCAAATCAGCTATGCGGAGATTTATGTCAGTGATGTTTACTGGCCGGAGTTTCGCCGCGAACAGTTGAATGAGGCCTTGCGCGAATACGCACGGCGACACCGCCGCTTCGGCAGGCTGTAACAGAATGGTGAATCGTCGAGATGACGCATCGTGTGTACATGACAGGTCCGACGAACCGCGACATTCCCTGTAGCGTAACCCCCGGCACCACCTGTAGCGACGCCCCCCCGTGGCCGACGTGAAAAACTGAGAGGCTTTCCAGCGGATACGTCGGCCACAGGGGGCCGACGACGCTACATCGGACTCTACACCGTTGTTTGAAATGGCCTAGCCAAATGGAATATTGCTTCTTTCGGACCACGTGCTAGGCCAACGTATGAGAACCATTAATGCTGGTCTGCACCACAATCCTATTAACGACGATGCTGGCTATGCCGGTCGGGATCGATGACGACGACCTGGATTCGTTGTTGCGCGAGCACTTCTCGGCGAAAACGTCATCGCAACGAGCGGAGATTCAAAAGAAAATCCTCACCGAAGGCCAACTGACCCCCCCGAAACTTTCGGCAGCAATCCGGGCCCTGCAACTCTGGTCCCCGCAACCAGCCGGCGAGCAGGAAACCATCCTGCGGCTGCGAAAGGGTCAATCCTCCGAGCGGCCGGTCTGGATGCATGTCCCGCAGGACTACGACCCAGCCAAACGTTGGCCCCTCCTCATCACTCTGCACGGCCACGGTGGGCAGGCGGTGCATATGCTGCGACTGACCCGCCAGTTACTCGCGAATCGGGCGGAAGAATTCATCATCGCCGCGCCGCAGGACATCGGCCCCTTGGGTTTCACCCAACCAACCCATACCGTTCAACGGCCGCGCAACTTGCTCAATGCTTTGCGACGCGTGTATCACATCGACAGTGATCGCGTCTATCTCATGGGATACTCGCAGGGAAGCCACAACACCTGGCTAACCTCTGTCATGCACGCCGATTGCTTTGCCGGTATCGTCCCGTTGGCGACGCACCTTCAAGTGGTCGGAGGTGATCTCCTTTACGAATCGCTGCTGCCAAACACACGACACCTCGGAATCCTCTTCTGCTGGGGCAAGCGCGACACCCTCGATGTCGATGGAAAACCCCATCCCCAAGGGGGCAACGCCGGATTCTGCCGTAAGATGCGAGCAGTGATCGAGGAGCTGAAGTTCGACCACTTTCACGGAATCGAACTCGAAGGCGTGGGCCACGTGGGTGTTCAACCGCCTGCGGACCTGCTTTCGGAACTACTGGACGGGCAACGAGAACACTATCCAAAACGCGTGCGACAGATATTCCGGTT
This sequence comes from uncultured Planctomycetaceae bacterium, assembly GCA_964611695.1. Lineage (GTDB taxonomy): Bacteria > Planctomycetota > Phycisphaerae > UBA1845 > UTPLA1 > CAZTAR01. The sequence continues at coordinate 3,275 of CAZTAR010000266.1, forward strand.
GCCGGACCAGAGCGAGGCGTACTGGGTGGCGGCTGATCAGCTGAGTGGCGACCCGTTACCCTCCACACAATTAAACATCCCCATCGCCCAAGGCGCCGACCCGATCGCAGCCCAGCGCGAATGGATCGTCGATCGGCTGGGGCTGATCGAGGCGCGATGCAAGAACCAGACGATCAAAATCCGCTCCCACCGTGTGCCGCGCGTGGTCCTGCTCCTCAGCGACGAGTTGATCGATCTTGACCGGCCGATCCGAATCTACCGTGGCAAAAGAAAGTGCTTTCAGGGTAAGATCGAACGCGATATGCAAGTGATGCTGACGGAGGCCGCACGGGGATGGGACTTTGACCGGCTGCCAATGGCCCGAGTCGTCGTCCCGGTCGGCGGCAAGGTGAAGTTCGGCTATCCTAGTACCGATAAAGAAACGAAGAGACGGAAGCGGAAGGGGTCGAGGGAATAAGAGGGAAATGGGACAAGGGTCCCAGGGCTTGAGGATGCGAGGGGACGTGTAGGCATGTCTTCTCCGGACACGATCGCCCATTGCCTTTGGCCGGTAGGAACTGACGCTTAAATAGTAAAGAACGTGGTGACAAGATGAGCTTCAAGTCGGTCGACGAACAGATGGCAACGCTGACCCGCGGTTGCGACGGCATCTTCAACGAAGATGAACTTCGCCGAAAAGTCGCGCGAAGCCACAAAGAGAACAAACCGCTCCGAATCAAGTTGGGCATGGACCCCACCGCGCCGGATATCCACCTGGGCCACACGGTGCAACTCCGAAAGATGCGCCAATTCCAGGACTTCGGCCACAAGGCCGTGCTCATCATCGGTGACTACACCGCGCGGATCGGCGACCCCTCGGGCAGAACGAAGACCCGTCCGGTTCTCGCGCCTGAAGCCATCAAGCAAAACGCCGAAACCTACTTCCAGCAGGCAGGCCACGTTCTGGACTCTCACGAAGAAAGGCTCGAAATCCACTACAACAACGAGTGGCTTGCCCTGCTCGACCTGGCCGACATCCTACGCCTCATGAGTTGCATGACCGTGGCCCAGATGCTCCAACGCGAAAGCTACAAAAAACGGATGGCCGAGGAGAAGGACATTGTCCTGAACGAGTTATTGTACCCCTTGATGCAAGGCTACGACTCGGTCGCGATCAACGCCGACGTGGAGTTGGGCGGAACGGACCAGACCTTCAACAACCTCGTCGGTCGCGATCTGATGGGCCTCTACGGCGGACGCAAAGGCGTGTTGATGGACGGCACGCGCGGCACATTCGGCAAAATGGAAAAGCAAGTCGTGATGATCATGCCGATCCTCCGGGGCCTCGACGGCGTGGAGAAGATGAGTAAATCGCTGGGCAATTACATCGGCCTGACCGACACGCCGAAAGACATGTTCGGCAAGACGATGTCCATCGCCGATTCGCTGATGAAGGAGTGGTTTACACTACTGACCCTGCTGCCGCCGGACGAGGTGAATACGCTTTGCGATGGGGCGAAGACGCATCCGCGTGATGCAAAGGTCCGCCTGGCAAAGGACATCGTCACGCAATACTACGACGCCGCGACGGCGGATCGAGAGGAGCAGTTGTGGCAGAAGGTCATCGTCGAGGGGGGGCTGCGCGAAGACATTCCCGTCAAAAAGTTCGCGAAATCAGAATGCGACGAGAAGGGCGAGATCTGGCTGCCGCAATTGCTGAAGCACCTGGATCTGGCTGACTCGACGAGTGCGGGGCGTCGCCTGATCGCGGGCGGCGGCGTCTCCGTCGATCGAGAGAAGGTGAAAGACCCCAAGGCCACGGTCGTTCCCGAGGACGGGATGATCCTTCAAGTCGGCAAGCGAAAAGTCGTCAAACTCGACCTGCTCGATTAGCGCCTGAAGCGCATAAGTGCCTACTTCGCTGTAGCGTTACCCCATGCGCGTAACCCTCCCCGCATCGTCGCCCCCCCGCATCGTCGCCCCCATGTAGCGTCGGCCCCCCGTGGCCGACGTGGCCAACCAGGTGTTTACGACGACCGGCAGGGACATTGGTTGTCCGCTGGGCCGCGAGACAACAATCCATACACCGATATCCGCAGCCCGCTCTTAAAAGCCAGCCCGTGTTCCTCGTCGGCCACGGGGGGCCGACGCTACGGGGGGTGGCGCGACGGCTGATGCTACGGCTCTCCCCCTTTGTTCAGCTTGTGGACTTCACATGGTCGCGCAAATAGTGACCCGTGTAACTTCGCTTGTGCCCGGCGATCGTTTCCGGCGTGCCTTCGGCCACGATACGACCGCCTGCGTCGCCGCCTTCCGGCCCAAGGTCGATAATCCAGTCCGCCTGTTTGATGACGTCGAGGTTGTGCTCGATGACGATCATACTGTGGCCGAGATCACAGAGGCGGTTGAGAACGTTCAGAAGCCTGTGAATGTCCGCGAAATGCAAGCCCGTCGTCGGTTCGTCGAGGACGTAGAGCGTGTGACCCGACGCCTGTTTGCCCAGTTCCCCGGCGAGCTTGATGCGCTGCGCCTCTCCGCCCGAGAGGGTGGTGGACGACTGCCCGAGGCACATATAGCCCAGACCGACATCGCACAGGGCGCGCAGGAGCTTCTTGATCGCGCTGATGTTCTCGAAAAACGTCAGCGCGTCCTCGACGCGCATGGCCAGGACATCGGCGATTGACCTCCCCCGATAGCGAATCTCCAGCGTTTCACGTCCGTAGCGTGTGCCCTTGCACTCGGCGCACTTGACAAAAATATCCGGCAGGAAGTGCATCTCGATTCGTTTGGTGCCCTGCCCCTGGCACGCCTCACACCGCCCGCCTTTGACGTTGAAGCTGAATCGTCCGACCGTGTAGCCGCGAAGTCTGGCCTCGCGCGTCTTCGCGAAGAGCTGGCGGATGAGATCGAAGACGCCGACGTACGTCGCGGGGTTGCTGCGCGGCGTTCGGCCGATGGGCGATTGGTCAATCTCGATGATCTTGTCGACCCGGCCGGCGCCGATGATCCGCTCGTGTGCCCCGGGCCGGTCGTGTGTGTTGTGCAGACGCCGCTTCAAGGCCGGCAGCATGATCTGGTTCACGAGCGTGGACTTGCCCGAGCCGGACACGCCGGTCACGCAGCAGAACACCCCGAGCGGAAACCGGACGTCGATGGATTTCAGGTTGTTCTCGGCAGCCTGCCTGATCTCGATGGCATGGCTCACCGAAACCTGGCGACGCTTCTTTGGCGTCTCGATGGTCAGCTCAGACCGAAGGTACTTGGCGGTAATGGAATCCGGCGAGGATAAGAGATCCTCGCGCGAGCCGTTGACGAGCACCCTTCCGCCGTGAGCACCGGCGGCGGGACCGATGTCCACGACCCACTCTGCCGCGTTAATCATTTCGACGTCATGCTCGACGACCACGACGGTGTTCCCCATCGCGGTGAGGCGGCGTAGGGTGTCAATCAGCTTGGCATTGTCGCGCTGGTGCAACCCGATGGTCGGTTCATCCAACACATAACAGACTCCGACCAACCCGCTGCCGACTTGGGTGGCCAGCCGGATGCGCTGCGATTCCCCACCAGAAAGGG
>CAZTAR010000267.1:0-6800 GCA_964611695.1 uncultured Planctomycetaceae bacterium
ACTGCTCCGAGCCGCAGCCCCGCCGATTGATCTTCAGCGTCGGGAGATTCATCCCCGCAACCGCCTCGATGACAAAGTGCACCATGTCTTCGTCCGGCACCCACTCACGCAGATCCGGCGGCAGCAGCATGGGCGTGTCCCGATCGATATTCACGAATCTGGTAGCCATGCCGGGAACTTACCACGGATCGCCGAAAAAATCGCGCCCCAAAAGTCCGACAGGCTGCTAGGCCATCTACCCGTGTCTACGCCACCTGCGTCGCTGTTGGCTTCTCCTCTCTCTCGAAGGAAAACCCCTCGCCTTTGGCATCCACGTGAATCGCGTCGCCTGGGCCGAACTCACCCGCCAAGATACGCCGCGCGAGGGGGTTTTCAATCTCCTGTTGGATCAGCCGCTTCAAGGGTCTGGCCCCGTAGCTCGGGTCGTACCCATCCTTCGAAAGTTTTTCTTTGGCTGCAAGTGTCAGCGTCAGTGTCATTTTACGATCGGCAAGCCGCTCGCGGAGGTGGCGCACCTGGATGTCCGCTATTTGCAGCAGATCCTCGCGTGACAGGCGGTGGAAGATAATTGTCTCATCAATCCTGTTAAGGAACTCGGGGCGGAACGCCGCTTTCAGCGACTCCTTGATCTTCATCTCGATCTCGACATCCGCGGGGCCGATCCCTCCCCCGTCCTGTTCGATCAATTTCTGGATATACTCGCTGCCGATGTTGCTGGTCATGACGACAATCGTATTCTTGAAATCAACCGTTCGACCGTGGCCGTCGGTGAGTCGGCCGTCGTCAAGCACCTGCAACAGCACATTGAACACGTCGCGGTGCGCCTTCTCGATTTCGTCGAGCAGCACAACACTGTACGGCTTGTGATGCACTGCTTCGGTAAGTCGTCCGCCCTCTTCATACCCAACATACCCCGGCGGCGCGCCGATGAGACGAGCCACGCTGTGCTGTTCCATGAACTCGCTCATGTCGATGCGAATGAAAGCAGCCTCATCGTCGAAGAGAAACTCCGCCAGCGACTTACAAAGCTCCGTCTTGCCCACGCCTGTCGGCCCGAGGAAGAGAAACGAGCCGATCGGCCTGTTTGGATCGCCGAGTCCCGCCCGACTACGCCGCACCGCATCCGATACGGCCCGAACCGCCTCGTCCTGGCCGATCACGCGATCATGCAGCCGCGCCTCCATCTGGATGAGCTTCTCCTTCTCGCCTTCGAGCATCCTGGAAACAGGAACGCCGGTCCACTTGCTGACGACGGCCGCGATCTCCTCCGCTGTCACCTCTTCACGAAGCAGACCGCCTCCGCCCTCATGCAATTCGGCGAGCTTTCGTTCACGATCGCGAATCTCCGTTTCGAGCTTTGGCTTCTCGCCATAGCTGATCCGCGCGGCCTCTTCGAGGTTACCTTGGCGTTGGGCCTCATCCAACTTGGCCTGCACGGCCTCAATCTCCTGCCGAACAGCTTTGATCTCATCGAGTTGCCGCTTCTCGTTTTCCCAGGTCGCAGTCAAGGCGTCATTCTTTTCCTTCATCTCCGCCAACTGCTTTTCAACGTTGTGCATCTGCTTCCGACTGCCCTCGTCTTTCTCCTTCTTGAGCGCCTCACGTTCGATCTCCAGCTGCATGATCCGACGTCGCAGTTCGTCCAATTCCGCCGGCAAGGAATCGTTCGCGATTCGCAGTCCGGACGCCGACTCGTCAATGAGATCGATTGCCTTGTCAGGCAGATGGCGGTCGGGGATATAACGATGTGAGAGGGTCGCCGCCGCGACAAGCGCCGCGTCCTGGATTCGCACGCCGTGATGGGCATCATAACGCGGCTTGAGCCCGCGCAGAATCGCGATCGTATCTTCAACAGTCGGCTCTCCCACATAGACAGTCTGGAAGCGCCGTTCGAGGGCCTTGTCCTTCTCGACGTGACGGCGGTACTCGTCTAGGGTCGTGGCGCCGATGCACCGAAGCTCGCCACGGGCCAGAGCCGGTTTGAGCAGGTTGCCCGCGTCAACCGCGCCCTCGGCATTGCCCGCTCCCACGACGGTATGTAACTCATCAATAAAGAGAATGACCTGCCCAGCAGACTCCACCACTTCGCGAATGATCGCCTTGAGACGCTCCTCGAACTCGCCGCGGTACTTCGCCCCCGCGATGAGCGCACCCATGTCGAGGGCGACGAGGCGTTTGTCCTTCAGCGCCTCAGGCACATCCCCGGCGAGAATCCGCTGCGCCAGCCCCTCGACGATGGCCGTCTTGCCAACGCCAGGTTCGCCGATCAGCACGGGATTGTTCTTCCTCCGACGAGCCAACACCTGCGTGACCCGGCGGATTTCCTCATCGCGCCCGATGACAGGGTCGAGCTTGCCTTGGCGTGCCATGGTAATCAGGTCGTGCCCGTAACGCTCGAGCGCTTGATAGGTGCCCTCGGGGTTTTGTGATGTGACCGTGGCACTTCCGCGAATCTCCTTCAGTGCCGCGAGAATGGCATCCTTCTGCGCGCCGCTGACGGTGAGTATCTCCCGAGCCTCGCTCTCGACCTCCACCAATGCCAACAGCATGTGTTCCGTCGAGACGAACTGATCCTTCAACCTCTCGGCCACCGCTTCCGCCTCGTGGAAAACCGCTTGCAGAGACCGGCTCGCGGAAAGGGAACTCCCGGAGACCTTCGGCAGTCGTTTGAGTTCGGATTCAACGATGGAGCGAATCTGTCCCACCGCGGCCCCGGCCTTATCCAGAACCGGAGCCACGATCCCGCCGGCGCCTTCTTTTCCAACGGCACCGTCATTTCCACCGCCTGCGCCGACGGTCGCCCTGCCCCCCGCCCCGAGCAGCGCCGCCAGCAAATGGACGGGTGTCAATTCGGCATGTCCGCCGGTTTGTGCAAGACGCTCCGCCTGTTGAATCGCCTCGACGGTCTTGATTGTCAATCGATCTGTACGCATATGAACCTCCTCAAAGGCGACCCGATGAGACGCCCAAAGGCAAAGAGCAACTCGCGTTCCATAACCCTGAAAAGCCCTAACAGTCTCAAGCAAAAGGAGTTACAGTCGCCGCTGAAATCCAACTCCTGCCACGTTGGCAGCTGAAAATGGCAGCGAAGCATGGAGACGGTGCGTTCATCGGCATTGGCTCCTATAATGCGGGCTTGTACGGTCCGGCAGTGGGGTTGGTAGTCCATTTGTCTGCTAGGGGCCGATATCTAAAAGCTGATAGGCCCATTCCATCGAGGTTGTCGCCATGTTCGACGAAACGCAGGGACTCCGCAAAATCAGTTGGTCCGAGTGCTTCGGTTTCACGCACCTATTCCGGTCGTTTCGACTTGCGATTCACCACACGAACATCATCCTCGCCTTCCTCGGGCTCTTCACCACCTATCTGACCGGCCGCGTGCTGGACGGAATCTGGCCCGACGCCAGCTCCCCTGCCGCAATCATCGTGGGCTCGCACCAAGAAAGCGAGTTGGATCACTTCGTCATCTACAAGGGCCCCGCCCGGCAGGCGACCCTCGAATGGCTCGCGGAGATCGAGAGCGCAAGAGAAGACGCGACGGCGGATGCTGATGCTGATGCAGGTTCGGATGAAACCGAACAAACCGACCAACGCGTCGTTCGCGTCGGCGCCTTCGGCCTGCTCCTGAACCATGCGCGCTCGACCATCAACGGCGTGACCTACGCGGTTCGTGACGGTGACCTGGGCGACTTTGTGCAAACATGTCGTTCAGGCGCAAAGGGGGGCATCTGGTTGATCGCCATGCACCCCCTCTACGCGACACTGTTCTTCCTCATCTCGCTGGCCATTTGGGCACACTTCGGCGGTGCGATTTGTCGGGTCGCCGCGCTGCATTCTACCCGTGACGAACGAATCGGCGTGAGAGAAGCGATGGCGTTTTCGCGGAGCAAGTTCAAGAGTTTCTTTGCGGCGCCGCTCATGCCAATCGGGGTGCTCGTTATCTTAGGGTTTTGCATATTTCTTGCCGGTTTGGTCGCCTTGATCCCGGCAATCGGGGATGTTATCGCCGGCGGCCTGTTCTTCCTTGCGCTGTTCGCCGGTTTCGCGATCGCGTTTGTGCTGATCGGCGCGGCGGCGGGATTCTCCTTGACCTTTCCGGCGATCGCGGTTGAGAGTTCCGACGCCTTCGAGGCGTGGTCAAAGTCGTATAGCTACATCTACCAACGTCCCTGGCGGGCCGCGTTCTACGCATTGGTCTCAGTCGTCTACGGGGCGATCTGTCTCCTTTTCGTCAAGTTCTTTGTCCGCGTGATTCTCTTGTCAGTCCACGCCTGCCTCGGCCTCTCAATGAACTGGGGCGATGCCTTCGCGCGGAATGCGGACGGCGAGTCGATCCGGATCTCAAACAAGCTGGACGCATTGTGGCAAGGACCGTCGCTGACCGGCGACACCCCCTTCTGGGGCAGCTTCGGAAAAGCGGAATTGGCTCACTTTAGCTGGTTCGGACAGCTTATCTTCTATCTCTGGATTTTCGCCATCGTCGGCCTTGTGGGCGCATTCGTGGTGAGCTTCTTCTACTCGGCGAGCACACAGATTTACTGCCTGTTGCGGCGGCACGTGGACGCGACCGACCTTGAAGACGTCTACCTCGATGAACCGTTGGACGACGACTCCCCCCCCTACGAGCCGAGCCAGACATCCGAAGTCAAGCAAGCGCCTTCGGTCATCGAATCCGCTGAAGGATCCGAACCGTTTTCAGAACCAGAACCTGACCCAGCTCCAACGACTGAGCCCGAAACGGAGCCAACAACCGAGCAGTCATGGGATACGTCATCAGCGCCGCCGGTGGAACCATCGTCAGAGCGATGGTCAGAGCCATCGTCAGAACCCCCAACGGAGCCACCTTCAGAACCGCTGGCAGAGCCACCTTCGGAACCGCCATCGGAAAACAGACCGGATTAGTAAGCTTGGACTCGACCGGTCCGAGTCTGTGGGAGCGCGACGACCCATCGCGCATGAGCGTCTCAAACGAATCGTTCTTTCGCCGTGGAGTTGTGCCATGCGTCTGCACGTCAAGTCGGTGTGCGGAGGAATCGTGCTGGGAGTGTCGGTCCTGGTACTCGGCTGTACTGAACTGTTTTTTGCCTTCGGCCCAGGCGGTCTTTGGGGGCCCGAACAGTCCGATCTTGCGGCCACGAACGACGATGCGCCGACAGTCATCGCGGCCCCGGTCTACGTCTCCGATCAGGTCGACCCCCTGCTGGAGGCGACCGCCGGTGCGAAGGTCATCATCCAGGCGCAGCTCAACGACGACAACGGCGACGGCGTCATCAACAGTGCCGACGACATGGACCTTGTGTCAGGCCACGATGAGAATCAGCCGATTCAAATCCACATCAAGCAGGCGGACGGCAAGTTCTCGACGCTGACCATCGCTGGCGGTGGACCTATCGCGCGGATGCGGGACCTGGCCATCGCAGACTTCGACAGCGACGGCAGAAACGACATTGCCGTGCTCGTGAACGACACGGGCTTCGTGCCGCAGCCGGGCGCCGACTTGCGGGGCGCGGTCGTGCTGCTCTTCAATCCGACGAACCCGACCAATGCACTGGCCTGGGTGGAGGTCAATCTTGCGCAGCCGTTCATTCTCCCGTCTGATTCGACCGGGATGACCTGTTTCGCGGTCGCGGACTTCAACGGCGACGGTCGCCCAGACATCGTCCTGGGCACGAACGAGATTGACAACGGCCTGGGAGAAACTCAGAAGAACGTTCGTCTTTACCTGAATCCCGGCGGCGCGAACGCCCGTGGAGCAGCCTCGTGGACCGAGACGACCGATCCTCTGGAAGAGGAAGCCGTCCCGATTGAAGCCATGGGTGCGGCCGATATCGATGGCGATGGTGACATGGACGTTGTCACTTCTTTTCCGGTCGCGAAGACTTTTTCGATTGCCTGGCTTGTCAACCCTCGGGTTCCCACGGGCGTGGCTGCTTGTGAGGCCGGCGTGTGGCAATCCAAGATGATCGGCCAGCAGGGCGAGGTTGACCCGGACAACCAGGGCGGCGATTTTGTCGCGTTGGGAGACATCGACGGTGATGGCGACTTGGATGCCGCGGCGGCACATGCGGGCCTCCGGTTGGTTCAGTGGTTCCGCAACCCGGCGCAACCCGCGGCGGCCGGCGGATGGAACATCGTCAAACAACAGACTTTCCCTTGGGAAGTCTTCAACCTAACACGGTTGCAAGAGGGGTTCACGATTACACAATTGCAGTTGGTCCGCCTCAATGGCGATGCCCAGCTTGACGCCTTTCTGACCGCAAGCGGCAGCATGGTGGGAATGGAGGTCGGCGACGACATCGAAAACTTCTGGAACGCCTTCACCATCACGACGACGGATCCGGTCGCGGAATTCGGCAGGTGCCAGATTATGGACGTGAACGATGACGGCCTATTCGACATCGTCGCCCCGGTGAATCGATCCGGCCTCACGCAGGACCAAATCCTCGTCTACCTGCGGCTGACGCCGTAAGAACCTGCGCATGAATAAACAAAACGAATGCCGGATGGTGGTACAGGCGTCCGGCCCGTAACCGCACGGGCAAGATGCCAATACCACCCATAGGAATTATGTAACTTATTCATGCGCGAGTCCAAAGAGGATTTTGGTTGCGACCGAGGCCTTTTTGAAACAGCCCAAAGTGCATACGAGGGGAAAATGGTCACGTCCGTCCCCCCATGTCGGACGTCAATGACCCAGTGTTTGCGGTGCCGACAGAGGCGTCGGCCTCTGCGGAAAGAGTGAATCTGCTCTAGCCCGCCTTTCTCACCAGTGGGAGTCTTCGGGTTTTCCGAGGCGTCTT
>CAZTAR010000268.1:0-6794 GCA_964611695.1 uncultured Planctomycetaceae bacterium
GGCCGTTAGCCATCACCGCGCCCTATCCAGTTCGGACTTTCCTCCCGAAGCGCGAAGGCTTCAGGCGGTCGCCCGACCCGTTCTACTACCGCTCTCATTGTATCGCCTGTAACTGGTTTGTAACTGCCATGGTAATCGGGATGTGGGATGGCCGTCGTATGGGCCAGTGTGTTGCATCGCTCAGTCCCATATCAGCCCTTGGCTATAGGGAAAAAGGCGTTTTGGAAACTTTGTCACCGACTGCGGAAAACACCGGCGTCACAGTTTGGCGATTGGCGGTTGCGTGTTATGCCTTTGCCAGAATCGCGGCGTGGGCTATAGTGTGATGAGCCTCGTTGTCGCGATGCGGAGGCCCGCTTGGCACGGGGTGTGGGAATCTGAACCAGGGAATTCGATGACTGAATCCACGCACAATCAGAAGCCACGGAACTCAAAGTCAGACCACGCAGCATCCTCCCTTGATTCGGGTGTGTCGTCGGTAAGATCGGGGGTATTTGTTGTCGGGCTGATTAGTCTCGTCCTCGCGTTCGCGATGTCGGGGATGTTGGTGCTTGACCATCTCGGCGGGATCAGTCTGCCGGGATGCGGCGAAGGGAGCCCTTGTGCCGAGGCGGCCGCGAGTGTCTGGGGGAAGGCGCCTATCGTGGGGTGGCCGGTATCGTTTCTCGGATTCGCCTATTTTTCGGGGGCGTTGATTGCCTGGCCGCTCGTCCGAAAGAACCTGCCTCAGATGTTTTGCAACCTTGTGCGCCTGGGGGCGTTGATATCGCTGGGCTTCGTGCTTGTGATTTTCATCGAAGGACACCACTGCAAATACTGTTTGGCTTCGCATGCGGGCAATTTCGGTTTCTGGCTGATGGTGGAGTTTTCCCGCCGGGCGCGCGTTTCGTCGTTTCGGTCGATTGCCGCGGTGGCTTCGGCGTTTGTCGTGGTTCTCGCCGTCCTGCTGATCGTGGAAGGCCGTGAGGAGGCAGTCGTCGAGGCTAAGCAGGAAGAGGCGTTGCAGGAGTCGGTCGCTAAGATCATTGCTGCGGACGCCGGCCGTCAACAAGGAATCGGCAATGAGCAACCCGTTGGCCAAGCCGAGACTCCCGATGTGTCTGCCGGCGGTGCGGAAGCGTTGGATACCGATCCCCTGCCAGAGAGTCAGACCGGGGCGGTGAATGGGCCTCAGTCGGCGGAGGCCGCGCCCCAGTCTGCCACTGACACCCAGTCGGCAACCACGACCGAGGTTGCGGGCACGCCCGAGGATGAACCCTCCGGTGACACGACGGTGGCGTCTTCTGACGGGGATTCTTCAGATCCACCGGTGGATGCACCTTCCAGTCGCGGTTTCACGGGGCGCTGGCGCATGGGGCCTGAGACGGCTCCGGTTCGGCTGGTGATGTTCACGGATTATCAGTGCGTGGACTGTAATCGGATCGAGGTGGATGTTCGCAAGATGATGGAGGAGCGAGACGACGTATCACTGTCCATCAAACATTTCCCGATGTGCACGGACTGCAACCGGCACTTCGCCAAGAAGAATCTGCATGCCAACGCGTGTTGGGCAGCCCGGGCGGCGGAGGCGGCGGGGATTCTAGGCGGCAACGAAGCCTTTTGGAGGATGCATCATTGGCTCTTCGATAACGCGGGGTCCTTCACCAGCGAGACACTGCCCCAGGGGCTGATCGAACAGGGTTTTGATCCGCGGGAATTCATCGACGTCATGATGAGCGACGAGACGCTTCCCCCCATTGAAGCGGATATCGAAGAGGCGATCTCCTTGGGTTTGTACTACACGCCGATGGCTTTCATCAACGGCGAACAGCTTCGCGGCGTGTTCGCGAAGAACGCGATCCCGAGGGCGGTGGCAGCGATAGCGGCGCAGCACCCACCGGCGTTGACGGCTGCGAATGATCATCCTGCGACGGCCTTGGAGAAATGCCTCGGCGATTGGCGCTGGCAACCAGAGCGGCGCCAACCGCCTGCAGTGCGCTCATGGGCGCGAGGGCCGCAAGACGCGAAACTCGATATCGTTGTCTGGGGGGATTATGAGGAGAAGTACACTGCCGAGGCGGATGGGATCATCCGCGGATTTATCGCGGATCGGGATGATGCTCGATACTGGTTCCGGCACTATCCGTTCAACCAAGCGTGCAACCCGGTTGTATCGCGCGATATCCACCTGCATGCGTGTCGTATGGCAATGGCGGCTGAGGCGGCGGGCGAACTCGGTGGGCTTGACGGCTATTGGAAGATGCACGTCTGGCTGCTTGGGCACCAGGAGGCATTCAGCGATGACACACTGCGGGCCGCCGCGGTTGAGTTGGGATTTGATGCCGATGGACTCTTCGCGGTGATGGAACGGCCCGAAATTGGGCAACGTATCTCGGACGAGGCGAAGCTCGGAAAACGCATGATCCCCAAGGGCATTCCCACGGTCTATGTCAATGGGCGTTGGGTGCCACGCTTCAGGCTCGAAGGCCTTCCGGTTCTTCTGAAGATCATGGAAGAGGCCTGTGGTAGCAAGTGATGTCTGTGGGGGCCCATAATGCGCGTCGCGCGCATTGTGAAGATCAAATTGAAAGAGGCCCACGGATTGCGATCCGTGGGCTTCTTATTGTTTGTGCGTTCAAACCCAGCACAACGCAGCGGGTTTCGCCAAGGGGCTATCCTTTGGCTGCCTTCATGACGACATCCAAGGCCGCCGTGATCTTCGCCTCGATCAGCCGCGTCTTGATGGCAGTCTCGTCCGTGGCCGCCGGCTTATCGCCTGCGTTGCTCACGGTCGCCTTCTCCGCAACGGTACGAGCCGAAGCGGCTGCCTTTTTGGCCCCATCTTCGTTGGCAAAACCGTAGCCAGCCAACCGATAGACTGTTGGTTTGCCTTCAATCTTCTTGATCGTGAACAAATCGGAATAGAATTCTTCAAGCACCTTCAAGCGAGCGACCTTCGCCTCTTCGAGGTTCTTGCACTTCTTTCCAGCGACGACATACTTGATCTTCGACGGATCTCCCTTGGAGAGCCGTTTGGCGGATTCCATGCAGCAGGTCAGTTGTCCTTCAACGAGGAAACCGATTCTTGGTATTTCGACGCCCTCGTAGCGAACTCGATCGCCATCGCAGGTTACGTCGCTGCTGCACATGGCCTTTCCGTGTTCGTGCTCCTCGCCACCATCGAGATTGCTACAGCCGGTTGTGAGCAGGAAGGGGCAGAGCAGGCCGAGAAGGGCCAACGCGACGATGCTCGATATTGCCCATCCATATTTCATGTTCTTGACATCTCTCATTGCGATCATTCTCCATTCCATTCTTTGTCACTTAGGGGTGTGTGTTGTGTTCGCGACGTAGGGGCAGCATCCTACCAAGGCAGACCTCACAGTACAAGTAAAGCGGCCTCTTCGGTCAGGAACATCTCAGGGCAATCGAATTCTCGGTTCGATCCAATCGACCGAGTCTCTGTCGGCCGTTACAAACAGTTTTTATTCCACGTCCGACACGGGGGTCAGACGCTACACAATAACCTGGTTTGCTCAAGCTTGCCGCCTTTACGCAGTAGGTAGAATCGATTGGCGGTCACGTTGCGGAATGTTTGGATGGTGTGCTCGGCGTCCGGCCAGCGGATTTCCACGACGTCGATGGAGCGGGCCATGCCCAACCCGAAGCGGCAGTCGGTGTCATCCCGATGCCCTGCGTGGCCTAGTCCGCCGTAGACCTCTCGTATCTGTCGATGCCGGCCCGTGACGACGGTGACGCGAGCGCCGACCGCCTGCCCCAAAAGGCGAATGTTCACGAAGCGGTTTCGTGTCCGAGCGGCGGCCGTGTTTCGGAACAGCCCGATCGAAAGATCGTGTGCTTGCTTTTGCTCGTCGGTGAGCCGCATGTTGTGGGTGCCGACCAGGATGTCGGTGGCTCCGTCGCGATCGAAGTCCGCCAAGGAAATCTGAGTCGCATTCATCCAGCGGAAGCCCAATCGGTCGGTCCAGTCGTTATATGTGCCGTTCGGTTCCTGATGGTAAAGGTGGAGGATTTGTTCGTCGGGATAGTCACTCGACGCGATGAGCAGATCGAGGTACCCGTCGTTGTCGACATCCAACCATCCAGCGTGAAGGTCACCCTGGTTCCAGCGTTCCACGGCATGATGCCGCGCGACTCGGTCCGGATCGCGGTGGAAAGTGAATCCGTGCTTCGGTCCTTGATTGACCAGGAGCATCGAGAGGTCGGACGACGGGCCTGCCCACCAATGGGTGATCTCCGCCAGAAAGCAGTCCATGTCGCCGTCGTTGTCGAAATCCGCAACGGCCGTGTCGAACGTGTTGCCGTTTGCCCTAAACGGCTTCTCGTCTTCGCGATCGATTCCTTCCGGATGCACACCGCTGCGGTCCGCATCACCATCGAAGCCAACCTGTTCGGCGACATCGGTGAAGGTGCCGTCACCGTTGTTCCGCCAAAGTCGGTTCCATTGCCGGCCGTAGGTCGCCACGAGCAGGTCTTGCAGCCCGTCGTTGTTCCAGTCGGTGTGTGCAACGCCGTAGGTTGGTTTTCGGCTGTCACGGTTGCCGAATTCGGCGGTGCCCAACAGGCCTGCCTTGGCGGTCACGTCTTCGAATGTCCCGTCGCCGTGGCCGCGGAAGAGTCGGTCTGGAAAGGCCTCGAAGCTCTTTCCGTAAGCGACGTAGGCATTTCCCGTGAACAGGTCCAGGTTGCCATCCAGGTCATAGTCCACGAAGCAAGCGGCGATCGTGGATTCGGGAGGTTCGCCGACACCGGAATCCTGCCGCTTGACAAAACCGCCGTTGCCATCGCCAAGCCAGATTTCACTTCGCAGTCCGTCGTCTTCGGCGCTTGCGTCGATCCGCTCCGTGTAGCGGCCGTAGTAGAGATCGAGCCAGCCGTCGTTGTTCACGTCGCCGAACTGCACGACGCTGGGTCCACGGAGGTTTGGCACGGCGGGGCCCGCCGATGGCAGGAAGCGAACGCCGGACTTAGAAACTATCTCAGAATAGTGGCACAGGCGTCTCGCCTGTGTTTTCACAGCCGAGACGGCGGTGCCACAATCGGCTTGGCACATTCTTGGGGTATTCTGAGATAGTTTCTTATTCATGAAGACCCTTGTGAAGCCGGTCACGACATCGGGCCGGCCGTCCGCATTCAAATCGACGAAGGCGACACGCGCCGTCTCGACGTCGTTGAGGTCGGCGGCGGCTGTAGCGTTTTCGAATAGCGGTCCTTGCATTGAGTTCTGTTGGGCGCATCCAACCACGGCGAGCATCAGCGGAATCGAAAGCCACTCACAAGTTGCGGAAGTTTGATTGTTAGGTTTCATGAGAGTGAGGATAAGCTTGGTGCGGGAACACGTCTACACTGTGGTTCGGTCGCACGGTATCATGGATGGGGCAGCGATCATCAAACACAGACCGGCCATGCGCCGGCCACACGAGTATTGTCAGTATGCGCAACTTCCGCTCGCCGTGTGCTTTTCTCTGTTGGCCGAGATTCCGAACTTGTTCCAGCAAAAGGATGCGGTGACGGCGAATCCGAGGTTCCTGGTGGAAACCGAGCCCAGGGAGGTGTTTGTCGTGACAGGGGCGCTCGCGGAGGATGTCGAGGCAGGTTTCGCCGAGGCAGAGGGTCAGTCGATTCGCCGTCCGCAGAGGACGCCGCCGACTGGAATCTTTTTCGAGCACGTAGTGCACAGCGATCCATCAGATCCGAACTCGCAGCGCGTCGGCACTGGGCGTTTCAATGCGGAAGTATGGGTGTTGAGCTGGTTCGGGCTGGATTTCTCCGGCTGCACAAAGGCACAACTCGAGGCGATCCGATTTGGATTCGACGCCCTCGTTCCGTTTGTTCTGCTGTTCCTGTTGAGCTACGTCACGCCGCGTGTGTCGAAGCGGCGCCTGGAGGCCTTCTACGCCAAGATTCACACGGCGGTTCAACCCACGCCGGAACGAGATTCGGCCGCGATTGAACTCGCCACGCAGCAGCCGAACATGCACGATTCGGAGAAGCTCCTGCCAGATGCGTTGGGTGTATGCATAATGCGCTCACGTGGTCTGTCTGCTTTGTTTCATTGTGCAGGCGCATTTCGATTCCCTGACACGGAGTCGAGATGAATAGACACTGGTTGGAATCAATCAGCCTGCAACTCGGATACCATCAAACCGGTCTGCAAAGCCCCCTACGCGATAGCGCATTAACTTAGTGCGCCTGGTATCAGTGTTATCCCACAGGTGGATCAGGTTGAAGGGGAACGTCAGTCGGACGATTCCGTATGTGTCTCGCCAGGACGTCGTTGCGCGACTTCCGGCGGGTAGGGTGGGCTGGTTGTCAATCGAGCGTCTTCCACCGGACCACCGACTGTGAAATGGTACAAGGATTGGTATTTCCTATCCTTGAAGCCGAAGAGTTCGTGAACCGGGTCGTCCATGAAGCAGCCAATGCCGGTGCCTCGGACACCTGCGGCCTCGGCTTCCAGATACAGGACTTGCCCGATCATGCCTGCTTCCCAGAACAGCCGGCGGTACGCCCAGGCGCCGTGGGTTTTCAACGGTCGCTCGAATTCCGCAATCATGCCAAGGCTGAACGCGCCACTGGCCGCGATGTCCTGGCCACAACTCAGTTGCCCTGCCACGGCGCGAACATCACCCGACAGTAGGTGATACAGCGGCAGTGATTGGGGGCAGCCTTCTGGCTTGGTCCAGTCGAACTCAAGCCGCATGGACTCACGCAGCGCGGCGGAATCGCTTGGTGAGCGTACTAGGCACTGTCTGACAACCTCTCATTTTTGCCGATATTGATTGCATAGGTCA
>CAZTAR010000269.1:0-6776 GCA_964611695.1 uncultured Planctomycetaceae bacterium
CACGCAACGGGCTTTCATAGAAGAGCCGCGCGCGTGAGCAAGCGGTCAGCGTTCGACCTTGTGGGTGGCGAACAAACGGGTGATCCCCGTCGGCCACGGGGGGCCGACGCTACAGCGGAAAATGCAATCTCAGCGATATAATGCTCTAACTCTTTGCGCTGAAGTATCGCGCTTCGGCATGGTGTACGACGACCGCACTGACTGACTGTTCCGGCTCGATCTGGAAGGTCTCGCTGAGATTGACGCCGATTCGCTCAGGTTTGAGAAGCTCAAACAGCTTGGTCTGGTCGTCGAGATCGGGGCATGCCGGATAGCCGAAGCTGTAACGACAGCCCTGGTAGCCTTTTTGAAAGAGCTTCCGCTTGTCGAGGGCGTCTGATCCCGCGATGCCCAGTTCCATTCGCACCTGCTTGTGCAAGTACTCGGCGGTCGCCTCGGCGACTTCGACGCTCAATCCGTGCAAATACAGGTAGTCGCGGTAGAAGTTCCGATCGAAGTACTCTTGCGCCACTTCCGATGCGCGGCGTCCCGCTGTTACCACGAAGAACGCGACCACGTCGAACTCGTCGCTTGCGAGGGGTCGCCAAAAATCGGATAGACACCAGAAGGGGGCCTTCGTCTGTCGGGGGAATTGGAACCTTAGCAACTCTTCGCGATCCTTCGGTGGGCCGGACTGCGGCGGCCGATAGATGACCAATTCGTTGCCGTCGCTATTGCAGGGCCAATAACCACAAACGGCGGACGGAAGGAGGATGCCCTCTTCTCGACATCGATCGGCCAAACTGTTGAAGATCGGGCGGACTTCGCGAGCAAGATATTCCTGAAACTCCCTGTCCGATCGTTTCTGTTTCTTATACTGCCACTGAAGCTGAAACAGCATCGTCTCGTTGATGTATCCCAGCACGGATCGGAGGTCGATCTTCTCGATGACCCGCGAACCCCAGAACGGTACCTGTGGAACGGGAACGTCGGTGGCGATTCTGCTGCGGTGCGGAACCGTGCCCGAAGGCGCCACAGCGGCCGGGACCGGCGGCGCCGGCTTGGGCGGGGCCGCCTTCTGCCGTGTCTTGACGAGGGGGAGCCCTTGGCTCAGGCGGTTCATCAGGGACAAGCCCTCGAACGCATCTCGGCCATAGGCGACCTGCCCTTCGTAGAACCCACCCAATTCTTGTTCGACGTAGCTCCGCGTCAGGGCGGCACCGCCAAGCATGACCGGGATCTTCAGGCCTCGCTCGTTTAACACCTTCAAGTCATCACGCATCACGAGTGTGGACTTCACAAGCAGGCCGGAGAGGCCGATTGCGTCCGCGTTGTGAGCCTGGAAGGCTTCAATGACATTGTTGATCGGCTGCCTGATTCCAAGGTTGTGAACCGTGTAGCCGTTGTTCGAGAGAATAATGTCCACGAGG
Organism: uncultured Planctomycetaceae bacterium; assembly: GCA_964611695.1. Taxonomy (GTDB): domain Bacteria; phylum Planctomycetota; class Phycisphaerae; order UBA1845; family UTPLA1; genus CAZTAR01. Next base: position 1,410 of record CAZTAR010000269.1, read on the forward strand.
TTCTTGCCGATGTCGTGAACGTCGCCCCGGACGGTCGCGAGGACCAGCGTTCCTTTGGATCGCGTCTCGACCCGCTGCATGCGCGGTTCGAGGTATGCGACGGACGCCTTCATGGTCTCGGCCGACGAAAGCACGAACGGCAACTGCATCTTGCCTGCTCCGAAGAGTTCTCCGACCGTCTTCATGCCGTCGAGCAGGATCGTGTTGACGATCTCCAACGGCCCGTATCGGTGAAGCGCCTCTTCGATGTCCTCTTCGAGGCCGGTCCGATTGCCGTCGATGATTCGCTTCCGAAGCCGATCTTCAATCGGAAGACTCGCGAGGACGGGGCCTTCGTCCTGCTCTGCATCGTCGGGAAACAGGTTGATGAAAGTGTGCAAAGGGTCGAAGTCTTCACGGCGATGATCGTAGATCAAATCGAGCGCGGCGTCCCAGCGTTCCTGACTGATTCGATTCTGCGGCAGGATCTTGCTGATGTGTACGATCGCCGCCGTGAGCCCGCGCGAGATGGCCTCGTGCAGAAACACGGAATTGAGCACGGCCCTGGCCGCGGGCTTCAACCCGAAACTGACGTTCGAGACGCCGAGGATCGAGCCGCACCGGGGAAACTCCCGCATGATCATCTCGATTCCGTCGAGCGTTTCGAAGGCGAGCCATCGGTCCGATTCGTTGCCGGTGGTGATCGGGAACGTGAGACAGTCGAAGAGGATGTCCTGTTCGGGGATGCCGTGCTTGTTCGTCAACAAGTCATGCAGCCTGCGGGCGATCTCGATCTTCCGCCCCGCGACCTTGGCCATCGCTTCGTCGGGGTCCTCGTCAATCGTCAACGCCACGACAGCCGCGCCGTACTTCTTGAGAAGCGGGCAGATGCGATTCAGCCTTTCTTCGCCGTCTTCGAGGTTGACGGAGTTGACAATGCACTTTCCCCCCGCGCGCTTGAGGCCGGCCTCGATGGTCTCGGGCTCGGTCGAATCCAGCATGAGAGGGACGGTCACGTCCTTCGCGTATCGCTCGATGATCCGGTCCATATCGGTTGAACCGTCTCGGCCGACGGCGTCCACGCAGACATCCAGCAAATGAGAGCCATCCGCCACCTGCTGCCTGCCAATCTCGACGACCTCGTCGAGATTGCCCTCGGCAACCAAACGTTTGAACTTGCGGCTGCCATTCGTATTACTCCGCTCGCCCACGATCAGGATGCTGTTATCCTGCCTGAGCGAGGTGGCTTGATACAAACTCGATACGCTGGGCTGTGGTTCGGGAGAACGCTGTTTCGGTTTGATCCCATGGACCGCTTTCACGACGGCGGCCAAATGGTCGGGCCGTGTGCCGCAACAACCGCCGACCATGTTCACGCCATCTTCGACGACGAATTCTTTGTGCCAACGAGCTAGCTCTTCGGGTGTGAGCCCGTAGTGTGTTTTGCCATCAACGACCTGAGGCAAGCCCGCGTTTGGCACAATAGCGAGATAACGTGTGCAGTGCCGGCTCAGGTGCCGCACGTGTTCCGACATTTCTTGTGGGCCCGTCGCGCAGTTGAGCCCGATCACCTGGACCTGCGAATAGGCTTCCAACGCGACCAGCACCGCGGCGATTTCCGTTCCAACGAGCATTGTGCCGGTCGTTTCGATTGTCACCAATACGATGAGCGGAACGGGTCGGCCGTGCTTGTCCATTGCGGATGTGGCGCCGCCAATGGCAGCCTTTGTCTGGAGAATATCTTGGCAGGTCTCGATGATGATGGCATCCACGCCGCCATCCAGCAGTCCACGTGCCTGTTCTGTGTAGCTCGCTTCGAGGATGTCGAAGGTGGTGTGGCCCAGCGAAGGCAGCTTTGTTCCCGGCCCCATGGCGCCGAGCACGAAACGCGGTTGGTCGGGGGTGGCGAAACCGTCCGCGCACTTTCGGGCGATTCGTGTCGCCGCCTCGTTTAACGCATAGGTTTTCTCTTCCAGGCCGAACTCAGCGAGGACGATCTTGTTGGCGCCGAAGGTGTTGGTTTCGATGCAGTCCACCCCAACGGCCAAGAACGACTCGTGTATGCCCTGGATCACGTCGGGTCGTGTTTCGACGAGAATTTCCGGGCAGTTCTCGTGTCCGCGATAGTCTTGATCGAGTGACAGATCATGCGCATAGACACTCGTGCCCATGGCTCCGTCGATGACAATGACGCGATCATTCAAGGCGTCGCACAGTGGACTTTTCATCGTATCCCCGTTCTTCGGCGAGATGTCCGATGTGTTCAGACTTGCCGTAGCTGTGGTATAGCCATGGTGCCGTCCAGAGTCAAACTCAGCCGGTTGATCATGCCAGCCGGAGTCCATCAATTGAGTCGTGACCGAGCATGCGAGAGTTGCTACCTCAGCACATCGCGTACGGCAGCCAGGGCGCGCGTGACGCCGTCCGCCGGAATGTCCAAATGTGTCACGGCTCGGAGTTGTGTTGGCTTCAGTAACGGGCTGAAACGGACTGAGTGATCTCCGAGGCGCCGGAGGAACACGTCGCGCGGCGCGCCCGTCTCACCGATATCAAACACTACGATGTTGGTTTCGACGGCATCAACGTCTACTCGAATGCCCTGAATCGTGGCGAGCCCTTCCGCTATTTTTTTCGCCTTGGCATGATCTTCCGCAAGTCGCTCTACGTGGTTTTCGAGCGCATAGACGCCTGCCGCCGCAAGAATCCCCGCCTGTCTCATCGCGCCACCGAACAGGTGCTTCAGTCGCCACGCTTGGGCCATGAACTCCGCCGAGCCGGCGAGGACGCCGCCGACGGGACAACCGAGCCCTTTGCTCAGATCGATCCAGCAGGAATCGAAATGTTTGCAGTATTCAGCGGCCGACGTGCCGGTCGCCACGACGGCGTTTAACAACCGCGCGCCGTCGAGGTGCATCAACAAGCCGTGTCGACGCGCGCACGCCGCGACAGACTTCACCGCCGCGATCGGCCAGACACGGCCCCCGTGGAGGTTGTGCGTGTTCTCCACACAGACGAGTCGGGTCCGCGGGAAATGTGGATCGTCTGGTCGAATCGCCCCTTCGATCTGTTCAGCGGAAAATATCCCTGTTTCGGTCTGGATTGTCTTGACGGACGCACGGCTATGCACGGCTGGGCCGCCGCCCTCGAAGTGGACGGGATGGCACCAGGCCTCGATGATCATCTCGTCGCCAGGATGGCAGTGAATCGCGTGGGCGATCAGGTTGCACATCGTGCCGGTCGGGAGGAACAGTGCGGCATCTTTGCCTGTCAGTGTGGCAACCGTCTCCTGCAAGCGGTTCACGCTGGGGTCTTCCCGTTTTTGCTCGTCGCCGACCTCGGCATTCGCGATCGCCTCTCGCATGGCGGGTGTCGGTCGGGTTTGTGTGTCGCTCGAAAAATCTACGTCAATGTGAACCATGATCTTGGTCCCCTGTTGTGTTCCAGGTACTATAAGCTGATCGGGAATGGACGACCAAGGGCGGCAGCGCCACGTGGCACGTGAGCCACGCAACAAGCCACTTTCGGACAAGCCGTCAGTGGCCCGACGCTGTTCAGACGTTTGAATCCTCTTTGAATGCGTCGAACTAACGTCCGACCCCGCGAATCGACGATGATACATAACCTCCGCCCGTGGCAGGCCGCAGCCGCTCGGGCCAGAGAAAAGGAGTGACCTTGATGACGCGATTCTGGCGACGGCGAAGGGTGCTGTTGGCGGCCATGACGGTCGGCACGGTCATGCAATTGTCTGCCTGTCGGGAGGATGCGAGCCTCTTTGCATTGCGAACGGCCTTCTCCTCAATCACGCTCCCCATCAACACTCTGATCAGTCAGTATCTGCTTGGTATTTAGAGCGACTTGATATTGGCTGAAGCGGCCGACGGGGATGATCGGATTGTCCGACTCATCCAAAGTCGAACGCTGACGGCTCCCTTACGGTCGGGGCTCTGACTCGGTGCTCTCTGACTCGGCACTCTTTTTTCCGTGGCGTTTTTCCCACACTTCCTCAACTTCCGGTCGACGCACGTAGAGCGGTGTTAGCTCCTTCGCGGGTGTGAACTTTCCCTCCTTCGCTAGCTTCCAACCGAGTAGATACACGTTCGCCGCGCGAGGCCACCACAGGGATTGGTCGACCACCTCCGCATTCGTGCGTTCAATCGCCTCACGGTGATACTTGACTCCCTCACCGCAGACCGTCAACGGCGTGGGGCAGCGTTCCATCAACTGGCCTGGCTCGATCAATCGCGGTCCATCCACACGGTGGTATTCGCCATCGCCCAAGGTGAAAACCGCCGCAAAGACCTGTCGTCGTTTGGCGTCGAGGACGACGGCGAGGTTTGTCGGCGGTTGGTCGAGTGTGGCGCAATTGCAGGCAATCACATCGAGGGTCGGCACGGCACAGAGTCGAACACCGACGGCGAGTTCAAGGTGTCGGGCAAAAGTGACGGCGACGCGGAGCCCCGTGAAGGAACCGGGACCGATGGAGAGATAGCAGTGATCCAGGGATTCCGGAAGCCAACCCTGCCGACGACACATTGCATCGATGGCGGGAACCAGCTCCCGCGCGTGTTCGACGTCCGTCGGGAATTCAACTTCCGCGACAAGTTGGGGGCCGAGCCCCAGCGCGGCGGAACCCTTGCGGCCGGAAGTTTCGATTGCGACGCTTCTCACCTGTTCCATTTCAAGCCTACCCATCGCACATGTCGCCAAGGTCGCCTAGCCCCCCTTGGCCCGGTACTGTACCAGTACTGCGATTCCGAACCGTTGTTCCCCTTTTACCACAAGTTGCTAAAATACGCCCGGACCACTGGCTGGTAAACACCATTTGCCTATCGGCTGATTCAGGAGCCAGATATGCCATCATCAAAACTGTTGGTCGAAGACTACGCAGGCGTGGCGCTTGTCAAATTTGCCGAGAGCTCGATTCTGGAGACTGCCGCGATCGAGCAGTTAGGACGGGATCTTTCCCACCTGATCGATGTCGAGCAAAAGCAGAAGCTGGTGCTGGATTTCGCCAACGTCAAGTTTCTCTCCTCGCACGCCTTGGGGATCCTGCTGACACTCCATCGAAAGGCCTCAGAGGGCAAGGGGGGCGTTGTTTTGTGCGGGCTGAGGCCTGAACTGAAGAAGGTCTTCACGATTACCAACTTGGACAAAGTTTTCAAGTTCTGCCGGGACGACGCCGAAGCGCTTGCTTCTTTTGGGGTGCGCGTTGACAAGTGACCGTCGTGATTGCGTGTGTGGTGCCGGCGTTTCGTCGGTGGCCGTTGCGACCTTTGCATTGAACCGCTGGCAACCGTAACTCTCAGAAACTATCTCAGAATTGTGACACGGGCGTCTCACCTGTGTTTTCACCGCCGAGACGGCGGTGCCACAATGTGTGTGGCACAG
>CAZTAR010000270.1:0-6772 GCA_964611695.1 uncultured Planctomycetaceae bacterium
CCCCTGGCCAGGGCTTCGGCGCCCCGCGTGTCCCCCCCCAACACGCACCCGAACCCTGGCCCTTTTTATAGGCGGAAGTCGCCCCAGCTCGACCTCTCTTTTGTCCATCCTTTTCCGCTTGCGGCTTGGTACTCGTCTTCCGCGTGCGAACTGCTGCTCGCGGGAAAGACCGCGCCAACCGGGGAATCGCAAACGCGTAGTTGAATACAAGCTTCCGGACACCAAAAATCACCAACCTGGACACATCTCCTCATCGGATCGGCGTAGGCTTCTTCTATCGGGTATCCTGTATTGCATGAAAGACATGCATGAAACCAAAACGTCGGGCGGACAGGCCGCTACCTGCGGAAAACAACAAGACCCCCTGCCACCTGAAGAATTCCTTCTGGCGCTACGAGAAGTGAAGCGCCCCCTCATCGTCGCGCACGTCACACCGGACGCGGATGCGATCGGGTCGATGCTCGCGCTAACTGCAGCGTTCCGGGCCCATGGCGTTGAAGCGACTACCGGCCTGCCCACAGCATCGCTTGCACAGAAGCTGCAATTCATGCTCGACCTGGCCGAGGATATTCCGTTCGCGGAGCAATGGGAGCCGGACGGCACGCACGATGCGATCATCGTACTCGACACGGCCAACCAGAAACGCATCAACATTTCGCCAGCGCCTGATATCGCCGGTGATCTCTCCGTGTTCAACATCGACCACCACACCACGAACACAGAATATGGGCGGCACCACTGGGTCGATGGCCTGGCGACGAGCACCTGCGAACTCGTCGCGCGACTGATCGCCGCACTCGGTTGGACGCCATCGCCGAACTGCGCGTCACTTCTCTACGCCGGTATCCACGGAGACACGGTAGGTTTCAGCCTCTCTTCCGCCACCGCACTCGCTCTGCGGACCGCGGCCGGTCTGCTCGACGCGGGGGCGGATGTTGGACTCGTCGGGGAAGCACTCTGCCGATCGCAGACCCAGTCCGAGTTCGACTTGCTGCGACTCGTCTACGATCACACGGCCGTCATCGAGGGCGGGAAGATCGCCTATAGTCAACTCAACTACGACGACATCTCCGGCGCGGGATGCCGGCCGGATGACATTGATGATCAAGTTTCGATTCCCCGTGCGCTCAAAGGCGTCCGCATCGCGCTGCTCTTCACGGAGGGCAAACGAGACGTGATTCGCGTCAACCTTCGCGGCGAAGGAAAAGTCACCGTCGTTGAAATTGCCAAGAAACTCGGCGGAGGGGGGCACAACCAGTCGGCCGGCATTCTGTTCAATGACAAAACGATGGAAGAGGCGATTGACCTGGTTTGCAGGGAGGCGGTCGAACATCTCAAGACATTCGACGCGTAGTGCATTCCACATTCGAATGCGGCACTCTACGACGGTCTATTTCTCCGCCACGCCCGTGGTGTTCCACTTGATTCGAATTCCGGCGTCGAACCGGTCGGCCTGCGTCGCATAGCGCCAAGTCGTTGCGAGCCGAGCTCGTCGGGATAGCGAAACCAGATGCTCCAGAGTTCGGATCAGGTCGAAGTCCTCAAGCCCGGTCGCCTGCGATGGAAGCACCGGGATCTGGACGGTCAAACGCTTGCCGCGACGGATGAGCTGCAATTCGAACTCACGGGCGTCCCCGCGAGTGCGATAACGCTGGGCAACTTCATTCGCCGGTTTGTTCGTTCGCAACGGTGTTCCGTCGACGCCAACCACAATATCTCCCACATGAACGATCCCCACGGCGCGTGAGTCACTTCCGACCTCTCTCACAACGGCCCGGTGTGGATGCCCCTTGTCAGCCACGAGCCCAACGCCCAGACGCGTGTGATGCTCCAGGCGCTCCGCAAGCCACTGCCTCCACCAGTGCCGATCAAGCATGTCAGGCTCGCGTTTCTTGATGTAATCCACCCAGCTGGAAACAACGTCCGCGATCTCGTCGCCGCGAGCCAGCGACCACTCGACAAACCGGTCGTCGCTCTCACGATCCGGCAATCCCGACGCCCAATCAGGAAGGCTGCCCAGGCGAGCAGCCCTTCCACGGGCAGCGCGGATGATGTCCTTGACGTGTTGGGTCGAAGACGACAAGTACAACTTGTCATCCATCACCGCCCAACAGATATTGACTCCGGCAAGAAAATCCAAGCCGGAGCGATACGCCAGCGCCGGTCCCGCTTCGATGTAATGTAGAGTGACACCTTCGCATGCCGTCGTCTTCACGCTAAACCGCCCCCCCTGCTTGTTCGCCGGCACCGCAATAATGGCCAGTATCTGCGATAGGAGGCCCAGAGCGTTATCCAACTTCGCCATGACGGCATCGCCTGCGGGCGTCTCGCAGATTGCTGTAATCACAGGCAATTGAACGATCGGTGACCGCCCCGAGCGGTCTCGGTCCATCACGATCCAGTATTGGGACCCGAGGTTGTCCAGGATTCCCGTTGCATGTCCGTCTCCCGCGATCAATTCCAGGAACATTGAAAGGAGCGCGTCTGTCTTGGCGAACTTCCTCGACTTCACCTCCGCCGAAAAGGCGGCGAAATCGAAAGCACCCACTCTCACGGCCAGCGTTGACGCGGGCAACGCACTCAGGCCGCTCGAATCGAGATTGAATGTCGTCTCGTTTTGCCCGGGCCGCCGCCCCCGCAATTCGCAGTTGATGCCATCGGCCGTCACGGAGATGCCGATCAGGAGGCCGGTACATTGCGCGAAGGCCGTTGGGTCGCCTTCTTCCCAGGCAACGTACAGCAGACTCGAATAATCTCGCGAGAGCCTTGAACGCAACGCGGAAAAGTCGGCGCGACCCGCCAGCATCGGTCCTCGGCGTCCGGACAACAGCAACACTGTACGGGCCCAAAGCCCCTCCGGATCGTTTGCCGGGCCGAAGACCAATGTCTTACCGAAAGCGGCAAGAAGGAGGCCGCCCCGAAGTTCATATCGCTGCACCGGTCCCTCGTTTGCCAACCGTTTTGCCCGCCAACGCCTGAGCCACGGGCGAAGATCGGACGCGGCTTCCAACTCTGTCAGCACGACCCCCGTTTGCCATTGGGCGGATTCGGGCGCTATCAGGGCGGTTCTTCGGCCAAGAAGTTGCGTGATGGCTGCTTCGGGGCTCAAGCCCAGGAAGGTTTCGGTCGTGTGCCGCCACGGTTTGGAAGTCGTGGCCGTCTCCTCTTTTTCCGCCAACTCCCGAATGGTGTCCCACATCTCGAGTCTTTGGAACACCGCCCGCACCTCGGTGAGGTTGCGCATCTCGACGTAGAAACGCGCGTCGCCCGGTACGATTCGCAACCAATCATCATCATCTCCCTGCAACGGGGACGGCCCCGCACTCGCACTCGCAACGCAGAGAAATAATGCCGCCACAACTGCGGGAGTCACTCGGGAAGTTCCGTCCATGGATGCTGCCTCGGTGAGGAGTTAGGAGTTATATCAGAGGATCGTTCAGGGGTACTGATCGGTCTTCCCCGGGAGTCACCATGATATGGCGGCGCCTGGTTAGAATCTCACGACATCCTGCTCGTCGGCCTGATCTGAAACCTCGTGAACGGCGGCGTCAAGAAGTCCCGTGATGGGATCAATCAGGATATCCGTGATGGAAACCGACGGTTTCGGCGTCTTGTCGAGCTGCTCGCGAACATTGTCTCTGGCTTCGGCGATCGAATACCCCATAATTCGATTCATTTCTTCAGCCGCCTGCCGCGTTTCTTTCCACGCGCTCAAACCCGAATTGACCACCTCGCCTGCGCCGACGGCACTGACCGCCGATGCGCCCGCGACTGCCGGTGGGCGTCTGTCGCCCGTGGCGGTAGGCCAGACCAGGACCAGGAAGAACAGCAAGGCCGCCGCGATCGGAAGGCTCATGCCAGCCGCGGACCGCCACAACCGGCGACGGCGCGCTCGCCGCGTCAAAAGCCCGGACATAGAGCCCGGCGTCACATTGGGTAAAGATGAAACGATACGATTCGCAAAATCCGTCGGGAGCACCGGCTCGGATTCATCATTGGCGATGACGTCACCACTCACACGAACCATCTCGACTTCGCGCTGGCACGCCGGACACTGCAAGATGTGTGCGTGTATCTCCGCAGTCAGACTGGGTGACAACTCGTCATCCAGATAGGCATCGCGGAACTTTCGAACATGTCTGCATGTCATCAACAAGACACTGACTCCACGCCCATCCAAGTACCTTGGACAGGAACTCCCGGTCGCGAACCTGCCCAGCCTTCTCGCCGGGTCCGTCAGGCGGCGCCGCCAACGACGGCCAGACGAACTGCCGACCAATCGTCCGCCAGTTCGCCGCTGAGCATCTCTTTGAGCCGGTTCCTGGCACGATGGAGATGGCTCTTCACCGTCGCGGCCGGCATCTCCAGGATTTCACCGATCTCCTGGCAACTCAGCGACTCTCTGTAAAAGAGTAATACAGTCGCTCGTTGCTGCGGTGTCAGTTGATCGACAGAATCCCAAATAGTTTTTTTGAGTCTCTTGGCCTCTTCACTATTGGCCACGGCATCGGCGACGTTGGTCTCTTTGCCGGAGGAACCGGGCAGGGTCCCGAAATCAACGTCGCCCGTATACTCTCTTCGACGCCTGAGCATGTTCAGGCACAGGCGATAACCGATCGTGAACAACCAGGTGCTGAATCGGTAGGAGGCGTCGTAGCTATCGAGCGATCGAAAAGCCCTCAAGAAGGCTTCTTGGCAGATTTCCTCCGCGTCATGGTTATTCCGAACCATCCGCCAAATAAAGGCGTGCAGGCGGTCCTGATAAGCGAGAACGAGGGTATGCGCACTTTTTGCGCACCCACGCACGGCGTTCTCGATCAACTGCCGTTCACGCAGCGGTGACAGGCGATTCTCGCTGGCGTTCTCGCTATTCATGTTCGTTTCCATATTATACCTTTCGCCATGAGCTACGCCGCACTTTTCCCTCGATTTGCGGAAGATGCTCGGCGGATATAAGATTTTACCATGACCAAGGATACGTCGAAAAGCCACCGATCACCCAGCCTCTCCAACAAAAAGGCCCGGTTTAACTTCGAAATTCTTGAGAAGATCGAAGCCGGAATCGCACTTAAAGGCACTGAGGTCAAGAGTTTACGTCATGGCGACGCCAGCATCGCCGAGGCCTTCGCACGCGTAGATGAGGGCCAGGTCACCCTGCATAATTTTACGATACAGCCCTATAAGCAGGGAAACCGCTTCAACCACGATCCCAAGCGGCCAAAAAATCTTCTTCTCCACCGACGGGAAATCGGCAAGCTCTTTGCAAAAGTCCAAATCAAAGGCCAAACGCTGATTCCACTGAGGGTCTATTTTAACAACCGAGGTTTGGCCAAGGTTGAACTCGCCCTCGCCCGGGGAAAGACCCATCGGGACAAACGCCAGGACACGCGAAAACGTGAAGATCTGAGGGAAATGTCCCGAGCGCAGCGACGAGGCGGGTATTAGGACGACCTTACAGATGCCAAAGCGCCCGACACCTGCCTTCCTGGAACTGGCACATCGAGCACGAAACTTCTGTCTGGGCAACCTCAGCTGAGACGGTGACGCCAAGGACACCTCGGCCCTGTCCTCGCAGATGGAGTTAGGGTATGTTTGAGTAGCGTCGGTTCCCCGTGGCCGACGACGAATAGCCACGGCCATTGACGGTCGACTTGGACGTCGGCCTCTACTGAAGTGGTTACACAGGTTCGGTTTTCATGGCGTTGCGAACATATATCATCTCTCTAAGACGCAGGTTCGGCTTCATTGCTCTTGGCGTCCTGTCGGTTGTCATGGTCACGACGGCGGGCGTTGTGATGATGTCGGAGGATCCTCCTTTGACTGGGGACGACGCCTTTGGGCCAGGCGTGATCCTCGACCCCCTGAAACGTCCCAACATCGACTTTCCGGAAACAGAAAGGACTTTCAACCTGTCACTCAACCGGTTTGTCGATCGGTTTGCCCGAGTCTGCATGGAGGGCAAGTACTCGGACCTGCGGCTGATGCTCAGCAAGCGTGGCGGCGACCCCCTTGTCGCGCGACGATTCGAGACGATGTTCAACGCACTCAAGAAAGTCCGCATACTCTCACTCGAAGAGTTGCCGGAAATACCGGACTTGGAGAGCCCTGCGTATCTCATGAGCGCGGAGTACATCCTGGAGCCTTACGCCTCGGGCAAGAAGGGGCATGACACGGAAATGATTCGCCTTGCTATCGCCAAGGAAGACGGCGAGTGGCGAATCGGGCCGGTCCCTCGGGAGCTTCTGGCCTTACTCGACGCCTATAAGGAACGAACCAGCCAAGCAGCTTCCGAAGGCGATTCCCCACTTGAGCAGGCGCCTTCAGGTATCCCCCCACAATCATCCAAGCCTGACACTCAAACAACCAGGCCTGCTGCTAATCGCCCGGCACGTATAGGCTCATAACAGAAGCAAATTCCTCTCAGTATTGGCATCACATCGAAACTGGGACCTGGCCCGAGGCGGTGGCGCGCCTCTAGCTCCTTCGTAACAGGAGGTTAGTACAGTGTAGCCTTGCCAATTGTTCTTTTTGCCCCTGGCGGAGTTATATCTTAGGTTTTGTGGTTGAATGGGCGAATCAGGGATAACAGTACTGAAACCGCCTGCAACTGTATCAGTACTGAAACCCGGGATAACGCCCTAGTAAAGGAAAACAGCAGGTAAGAAAGAGGTCAATCCAAACTTCGCCAGAAACAAGGGGAAAGAAAAAAATGGGGCTTACAGTAAACAATGTGAACACATTGTCTCTGTTGAACATCCTCAACAAGACAACA
>CAZTAR010000271.1:0-6768 GCA_964611695.1 uncultured Planctomycetaceae bacterium
ATGCCCGACACCTCACTTATCGGCAGATTTCGACAAAGCGCAACTGTAGTACTAGAGTATTTTAGGCATGAGATGGCATTCTCTGCGGGGGTGATCGTGGCTTGGTTGGAGCCTGCTTATGGCGGGACGACGCGGTTCAGCATGACCGGGGCGTTTTGCGTGCCCAATGGGAACACGGATGGATGCAGCGGCGCGCTCTTAAAATCCTGATCCGCCAGGAGCGTGCTTGCGGTGCCGGTCGTGTCCATCAACGCCGTCACGTCACTGACATGGTTCAGCCCGAGAAGGTGGCCTGCTTCATGCGCGGCGACATTGGCAATGGCCGTCGCCAACCCGTCGACGCTCGGCTGCGTGGCGAATGGATTGTCGAATTGCTCGGTAAAAACAATCCCGTCATCGCATCGGTCTTTGTTCCCCTGATCCACGGATTCCGCGACGCCGAACTTCGTCGGGCTGTACGCGCCAAAGTGAATCGTGCTGAAAGTGCCGGCGGCCGGGGCGGCATCGTCAGACGTCACAACGACGACACCCGTCTCCGCATAGTTTTCCCGCACCACTTCCGCGATCTTAGCCTTGATCTGATTGGTCTTGCCGGCATAGGCCGGGTCAACATCCGCCGCATCAAAGGGATCGAACGTAATGGTCCCCTCGCCGAGGATCGTGACTTCTCCGCCTGCGAAGTTTAATAAGAGCACCTGCACCGGCCGACCGGGAACCGTCCCGCCTCGGTCGATGTGGATGGTGGCCACATAGTCGCCGCCCGTGGCGCCGCTAAAGAACTTACTGATCGCCAGGAAATAATGATCACCCGCAATCGTCACCACCTCGTCAATGGCGGAACTCAACACACTGGCCGCCACGTCGACGTCGTCGTTCAGCGCGAAGAGATCCTCATTCGCGTCGAAGACGGCCGCGACAGGATCCATACTGCTGCCAACGGCGGGCTCGACCGTGATCGCAATGCGGTCACCGCGAGCACAGGCGCCCAGATCGTAGACATGCACGTTGTCCTCATCGGAAACTGTTCCGGTCAGCACGGAATTGCCATCGGCATCCAGTTCGATCGGTTTGGCGCTGCTCAGATCGCTGCCGGGTGGCTTTCCCGAATCCGCGGGCGGGATCGCCGGAAAGAACAAGTCACACCCCGTCAGGAAGGCGATCAAGAACGCACAGCATATCTTGGTAGTGTTGCTTGGTTTCACTTAAATGAACTCACCCATTCGTTGTGATGGTCACCCCTGCGAGGAGTCTGAGTGGTACTTCAACCACCTTCATCATAGTGTATCGGCAGTCAGGAATACCATGTCCCCAGTTCCCTGAAGTATTCATTTCATTCCGTGTGCTGTCAAGTCCGTCAGTCCGAAAGAAACCACTCGCAAGAAACAGCCTGCAAGAAACAGCCCGTAAGATACTGCCTGCATCCCCACAAGACCCAGAATGCGAATTCGCATTGTTGGACCGCCCCAAAATACCGACGGCCGTCAAAGTATGTCTGATCGCGGCCACAATCACACGTCGGACGCGTTAATCGGACGCTAAGTTCAGCATCCTACAAGTCCATACCGGGCTACGCCCTGGTGGGCGGGTACAGTCTGACAATCGCGATCGGCGCCATGGTCACTCGGACGTAAAGCCGACGGTCATATGATACATCGCCTTGTCGAAGAAATGCGCGATTCTGCGACTGAGCTCCAGCACACGATACATGTCAATCGGGCGTTCCCAGACGCCCTGCCCTCGGGCGAACAACCACACGTGTTTTCGCAACAACGTCAGCGAACTAATGACCTCGTGAACGGCACAACCCTGGCTGCGCCGGCGACGTCCCAGCGACCGGAAGAATGACCGTACCTCCTCATCCGCCTCGTGGCCCTTGAGCCAACCTCCGAAACGGGAAAGTGTGCCGTAAACACCGGCAAACAGGTCGTTGGGATCCACGTTTTGGTAGGATGAAGTCGTTGGGTTTGAACGCACTTCGTCGAACCATCCGCGTGTCACCTCTTCCGCATGATCGCGAATCAACCCCACCAGCACGTCGGAAAGGAGCTCGCGATCTTCCTCGGATTGCAGGCCGTCAAAAGAATCGCGAATGGCCCATTCGTCCTTGTGCGCCTCGACGCAAACGTCGATTGCCTTCTTGTTCGCACTGAAGGCGAGCAGCGGCAATTTATCCAAAGGATGGTATCGAACATCCTCCGCATCATCACCGGGAACTTCCTCACCGCCGATCTTCTCCATCTCGAAGCTGACAATCAGCAGGTCGCCATAAAACTCGCTCTCGCAAGAGTCGGAATCCAGCAGACGAACCTTTCGAGCGTCGATTCCGGCCTCCTCCTTCAGCTCGCGCCCAGCGGCATCCGCGATAGTCTCTCCCATTTCCGCAAAACCGATCGGCAAGCACCACATCCCTTTGTGGGGTTCGTTGCGGCGTTTAACCAGCAACACCTCGCGGTCCTTGTTGAGCACGACACTCGACGCGACCGGCAGCGGATTCTGATAGAAGACTGTATTACACGCGGGACAGACATCGCGATGCTTGCCGTCCATCTCGCGGACAGTTACCGCCTCACCGCATTGAGAGCAGAATTTCGCCTTCAGTGGCATATCGGACTCCAGCATTGGAAGACGGCGTCGTTCTTCTCCATCGCCACACAACCCCGGGCGGCCATCTCCGACCTGACATGTTCCACCAATTGGGCCGGCAACTCGCCGTCAGATTTCGCCCCGGGCACCATCAGCGGCAACTTGAACCTGATGTACGCAAACAGGTCATCCACTTGATCGGCGCGGAAGCAAAGCGAGTTCGCATAATCGATTCGCTTGATCTGGCCAAACGCCCTTGCAAGGATATCGTAGCCTTTTTCGGCGGAAAATCTGCGAATTAAGTCGAGGAGACCACGCGCGCCTTCGGGAAATCCCGCAGTCTTCAGGTCCTCTTCGATGTGATGCTCGCTGTGGGCGATCGTGAGAAACAGACCGTCCTTGCTCAGCACCCTGGCAACTTCCGGAAGAATCTCCACGAAGAAGTAGAGAGAGAACGAGCAGACAACAACATCGAATGACCCATCGGGCCAGGGAAGCTCGGTTTTCAGACGTTTGCAGATAAATTCGCCACGCCGGCCCGCCGCCTTAACCTTCTCCAAGAATGGACCTTCATTCGCATCCCACGCATCCACACCCACAAACCGCGCATCCGGAGAAACGCGACTGGCAAACGATTCCGTCATAAACCCGAACCCGCACCCCAGATCCAGGATGCTTGAGGCTCGCGACAGGTCGAGCCCCTGCAGCGCGACCTCGCGGATATCTGCCTGGTTTGTCGAGTGTTGTTTAATGATGTCGGATATCTTCGCGTGGTTCGACGGGTGTTGATACGGAAACAGCGACAGGAGCGGCATAGTTCTATCATTGTTGTTCCGCGGCGTTCAAAGTGCAAGCACCGCTCACCTATCCTGCCGGGATGCAAGTGGAGTGTCCGGCATCTAAACTCGTAGCGTCGGCCCCCTGTGGCCGACGTGGATATGTGAACAGTTCTTCCGCAGACCCGTCGGCCACAGGGGGCCGACGCTACCTTAAGAAGCAGCCCCGGCGATCAGTCCGCGTCGATTTCTGCTGCGACAAGGTACAGATCGCCGTGAATATGCTCGACGCGCCTGATAACTCCCTGACGATACTCGCTGAAAGACCGGCCGGTCCGCGATGTCGCGGTCGTCACAGCGGCGTTACGTTCAGGAGGTGTCGCACTCTTGGCCAAGAAGGCCGCGCCCGATGATGACTGTTCGATCAGCCACCCGCGCTGGAACGATTCCTCGTCGGGCTCCCGCCACCAGATCGGTCCGTCACATCGGCGGCGCGTTTGGCGCCGGCGTTCGACAACCGTCTGGCCCCAATCCATATCGGCCACACTTGCCGCATAACGAGGTGCACATCGGTTCAACCGCGGGAACCTTCCACTTTTCGTCTGCGTCTCCGCAACCGCGAGAAAGGCACAACCGACAAGTGAAAAATGCGAGTCGTATGGTTCAACGCGACACACCCGATAACGCCGCGTGCCGATGGCCTCGCCGCACGCGGACACCTCTTCACCCACAAGCGGCGCACTCATCGCGGATGTGATAAAAGAGATGCCTGATTCGGACGAATCGCTAAGCCAGCCCATGAAGTTGATGTTCTTGTTTTCCCGCTTCCAACTGATTCTGCCCGGCGTCGCGCGTCTCGGCACGCTACGACGTTCTCGGTCTTCCCCCCACCGATTCAACATCGGAATACTCCTTTCGCAGCAGGCCGTTGGGAGAACTCACTGACGACACAAGTCACGAAATGCCATGAAGATGACACTACCGCTTTCGGCCGTCGATCCCCTGCGAGGTTGCTTTCCCGGACCCGGTCCTCAGTCGGCCGATTCCGAAAACCTCCGCACGGCAAACTGCCGCTGAGATCATCGGTCGGCGGCCCACCCCACTTTTGTCAAGCCGGTGTCACACAAAGAGAGGACCGGGAATACCACGGTGACACGCCATTTTGTAAAGTCCAAGAAGCGATCGGCGGAGCCAATCCGAGCCCCAGGCACTTGGGTGACACTATGAAACAGGAGGTCGCCTTTGATCAGAGCCGCGCGCGTATGCAAGCGGTCAGCACTCGATTGTGCAGGAGGCCAACAAACCAATCATCCCCGTCGGCCACGGGGAGCCGACGCTACACGATTGCTTAGGTTGCTCTAGCGGCGATGATCGTGGTCCGCTACGATTCACCCATGGTAGATCGGACGGCTGAACCCGAAGCACCCCCGAATCCTCGAACCCACGCGCGCGCGAAGGCCATTCGTATCGAGAACATCCTCGCCGTGGTCAAACAATACTGGGGTTTCAGCGAACTTCGGCCCTTGCAAGAGGAGGCAATCCTCGCGGGGCTCGAATGCCGCGATTCCCTTGTCGTGCTCCCCACAGGCGGCGGCAAGTCGCTCTGCTATCAAATTCCCCCACTGATGACAGACAGGACGGACGTCGTCGTGTCGCCCCTGATCTCGCTCATGAAGGATCAGGTAGACAGCCTTCAATCGTGCGGGTATCCAGCCGTCGCCTTGCACAGCGGCATGTCGATGGATGTCCGTCGACAAACTCACAACGACATCCTCGCAGGCCATTGCCGACTCATCTTCGTTGCCCCGGAACGCCTCATGGCCCCGGGCTTCCAATCGCTCCTCGCACGGATCAATGTCCGCTCATTCGCCATTGACGAAGCCCATTGCATCAGCCACTGGGGGCACGACTTCCGACCGGAATACCGCCGGCTCGCCGAGCTCAAGGAACGGTTTCCCGGGGCGAGCCTGCACGCCTATACCGCCACCGCCACCGAGCGCGTGCGAACTGACATCGCCGAGCAACTCGGATTGACGAATCCGGCCATCCTGGTCGGAAGGTTCGACCGTCCCAATCTCGTCTATCGCGTTGTTCCGCGCGTTGACGCGCACCGGCAGGTGCTTGAGGTCATTCAACGGCATCGAAACGAAGCGGTCATCGTCTATTGCATCTCGCGAAAAGATACCGAGTCGATGTCCGGTTTCCTCCAGGGCCAGGGCATCCGAGCGAAACATTACCACGCCGGCCTCGAAGCGGATAAACGCCGCAGAGTCCAGGATGCATTCGCCGACGAAGATATTGACGTCGTCGTCGCAACGGTCGCCTTCGGCATGGGGATCGATCGCAGCAACGTCCGTTGCGTCATGCACGCGGCGCTGCCCAAGTCGATCGAACACTATCAGCAGGAAACCGGCCGCGCGGGCCGAGACGGACTCGAAGCGGAGTGCGTCCTCTTCTACTCGGCGGCGGACGTCATGAAGTGGACATCCTTGCTAACAAGGAGCGCCGAGGAAGCAGGCTGCGGCGAGGACGTCATCCAGCCGCAGTTGGAATTGCTCGAACACCTCCGGGCCTATTGCCAGCCGTTCCAATGTCGCCACCGCAGCCTCGTTGAGTATTTCGGTCAGTCCTACGAGGGTGCGAATTGTGAAGCCTGCGATGTCTGTCTAAATGAATGCGAGCACATGGAGGATGCGACGGTTACCGCCCAGAAGATATTGTCCTGCGTGGCCAGGACGGGGCAGATGTTCGGCGTCAAACACGTCGCCGATGTCCTCGCCGGCGGCGATACCGACATGATCCGGAAGTGGAACCATCAGGAACTCAGCACGCACGGTCTGATGGCAGGCACGCCACGAAAGAAACTGTCGAATCTGATTAACCAACTCGTCGATCAACGGCTACTCGACCGGACCAGCGACGGCTTTCACACACTCAGGCTGAACGCCGCGTCCTGGGAAGTCATGCGAGGCAACCGCACGGTCAGGATGCAGTTGCCGCCGGCGAAAACCACACGTTCCTCCCATCGTGGCGGGTCAGACGGCAAAGACTGGATCGGCGTGGACCGCGAGATGTTCGAGACCCTTCGCTCGCTACGAAAGAAGATTGCCCGACAACGCGAAGTTCCCCCATTCGTCATCTTCAGCGACGCTTCCCTGCGCGACATGGCCCGCCGAAAACCAACCACTTCCGTGGAATTTCTCACGATCCACGGCGTCGGCGAGAAGAAGCTGGCGGATTTCGGCGATGCGTTTATGGACTGCATTGAATCACATGCCCAACAACCGGCGGAGTAGCATGACGAAGCTCGCAAAGTCGGATTAGGGAGCAGGGGAACAAGGAGCAAGGGATAAGGGAGCTAGCCCGCCTTTCTCACCAGTGGGAGTCTTCGGGTTTTCCGAGGCGTCTT
>CAZTAR010000272.1:0-6751 GCA_964611695.1 uncultured Planctomycetaceae bacterium
CCTCGAAAGCGAGCATCCCAATGAACAAGCTCATCGTAAAGCCGATCCCGGCGAGGAGGCCGACTCCGGCTATCATTGACCACGTCACACCCTTGGGCAACCTGGCCAGGCCGGTTCTGACAATGAGCACCGAGCACGCGAACACTCCGACCGGTTTCCCAAGACAGAGGCCTCCCGTGATACCGAGCGTGATCGGGCCGAACAAAACCTCGGATGACACACCCTTGAAACTGACACCTGCATTGGCGAACGCGAACAGCGGGAGGATTACGAACGCGACCCACGGGTGCAGCATGTGCTCCAGGTGACGCAACAATGACTCGCCGCGGTCGTTCTGTACTTTGAGTGGAATTGCGAGGCCGAGCGCGACTCCCGCGAGTGTCGCGTGCACGCCGGATTTAAGCACACAGATCCACATGATCGCCCCGACCAGGAAATACGCTCCGAGATGTTTCACCCTGAACCGGTTGAGGATCACGAGGATCACAATCCCTCCGATTCCGAGCAGCAGCGCGGTCAGGGACAGCTGACTCGTGTAGAACAGAGCGATGATGACGATCGCAGCAAGGTCGTCGACGACGGCCACAGTCGTTAAGAACACTTTCAGCGACAGCGGCACACGCTTGCCAAGTAGTGACAAGACACCCAGCGAAAACGCGATGTCGGTCGCAGCCGGAATCGCCCAGCCCTTGGTGGCCACCGGGTCGCCCCAGGTCATCCAGGCGTAGATGGCGCCTGGTAGCGCGACGCCCCCCAACGCGGCAAACGCGGGTAGCGCAAGTCGACCGGGACTCGCCAACTCTCCTTCAAGGGCTTCGCGTTTGATCTCAAGCCCTACAAGCAGGAAGAAGATGGCCATCAAGCCGTCGTTGATGACCAGGAGCACGTTCTTGTTGAGCTCGAGTCCACCGAGCTTGATCTCGATCGGCACATCAAGGAAGTACTCGTACAAGCCTGCGAGACCGGGAATGTTGGCAAACAGCAGTGCCACTCCGCTGGCGGCCAGAAGGAGGATACCACCGGCCGCTTCCAGCTCCAGAAACCTGCGAATGGCACTGGATGGTCTACTGGTCTTCATCGCAGTTCTCCGAAACGGTGTGTAGCTCGGATTCAGGTTCCACTCCCAGCGGCGCTTCCTCTGGGCCGGCATCGATGCAAGCCATGACTGCGCGCAGCATCTCGGCTGCTGCGGAGGTTTCATCAACCGTGACCGAATTGGCGCCAACCTCGATGAGACCCGCTCGCCTGCTGACGACTCTGGTTCTTGCCACGATGAAAACGCCCGGTGCTCGCCGTCGTGCCACCGTGCAGGTGCGCAGAACGGCCTCTTCGTCCGGGATGGTCAAGACAAGTGCATGAGCGTTTCCGATTCCTGCTGACTCGAGCACTTGAAGGTTGCCAGCATCGCCGAAGATGACCGGCCTGCCCCGACGAGATTGCTCTTGTACGGTGGCCGGATTGAGTTCGATTACCGTGTAGTTGATGCCTGCGCGTTCGAGTTCCTCCGCAATGAAGCGCCCGATGGGACCGTATCCAGCAAGGATGACATCCTCTCCACGGCTCGATGGACGTAGCCGTGTGTCACTTGGGTCGCGAAGGGGCGATGACCTGACCCACGGGGCGGTCCCGATTCTGGAAGCTGCCCGAGCGAGACGGCCGCCGAGTTCGACCAACGCAGGCGTCAAGATCAACGATATAACAACGATGGCTATGGCGCTCGCCGTCGTGGCATCGTCGATGATTCCCTTGCCATGCGCCGTGTCGAGCACAATCAGGCTGAACTCCCCGGCTTGGGCAAGCGAAAACCCAACCGCAATGGCGATGCTCGCGCTGGTGCCTAGCGACCAGCAGACTCCGGATATCAGGGCTGACTTGAGTACCATCATCAGGGCTCCGCCCGCGATGATGACCCACCACCACTCGGCAAGGATGCTCGGGTCGAGCTTCATACCAAGCGTCGTAAAGAACACTGCGATGAAGATGTCCCGCAGCGGTCCGATTTGACCACCGAGTTGGTGACGAAATGGCGTCCCCGCGAGCATGAAACCAGCCAGGAACGCCCCCATCTCTAGGCTGAAGCCTATGCCTTGCGCGACAACGGCGGCTAGAAGCGCTGCCGCCACACCGGCCAAGGTCATCACTTCCAGCGATCGCCCCCTGAATGACTCGCGAAGAACTCGCGGGAGGATCACCCGGCCAAGGACGATGAGAACGGCCACACCACCGACCCGCAGTATGGCCTCGACGACAAATCGCAGCGTGCCGCCGTCACCGGCCAACTGAACGTTCGGATCCGCTGCCAGCGTCACATCGGAGCCCGCCCACGCGGCCAGTGCAGGGACCGCTGCCAGCATTCCCAAGACGATCATGTCTTGAATCACCAGGATCGAAAGAGCCAAGCGCCCGCGCATTCGGCCA
This sequence comes from uncultured Planctomycetaceae bacterium, assembly GCA_964611695.1. Classification (GTDB taxonomy): domain Bacteria; phylum Planctomycetota; class Phycisphaerae; order UBA1845; family UTPLA1; genus CAZTAR01. Next base: position 2,419 of record CAZTAR010000272.1, read on the forward strand.
AGCTCGCGACGGTCCGCGATAATCCTCAGCACAAGCGCGGTCGAGGAGAGTGCCAGCGCCATGGAAACGGCAAGCGCCGCCGGTGGCCCCAAGCCAAACCAGATCGCGATCGGCCACCCGACGACTATCGAAAGCAGGCAGGATCCGAAGCCGACCGCGATCATGCGGGCCAGCTGGTGCTTGAGGACGGAGAGGTGGAGCTCAAGCCCGATCCCGAACAGGAGAAGGATGATCGCAAGATGCGAGATGGCGCCCAGGCCTTCAGGTGAAGGAATCAACCCGAGGGCGCGTGGGCCGATGACGGCTCCGGCGATCAGGTAGGCGGGGATCGCGGCCAGCCGCATTCGCTGCATGAGAATCGCGACGACGGCCGCACTGGCCAGAATCACGACCAAGTCCGTGATGATAGCCCAGTCAGCGTCTGACACGGCGGCCAACATGCAAGAAGGCATGATCGCGTTGAACCTCCACTCAGTCGCAGAACTTTTTGCGGGCCGCATCAGCAATTGCGACGACCGCAGGGTGCTTCACTTTCCTCTCCACAGAAATAGCATAAAACCGTTCCTTCATGGACTCAACGCGGCCGATGACCCGCACACCGTACTGCCGACGTATTTCCTTCTCGATGACGTCGGGCGCGGCAAACAGACCGGCGCCGGCTTGCCCGAAGACCTTGAGCAGCGCGCTGTCGTCAAACTCGCCGACCACCGCCGGACGAATGTCCTCGGCGTCAAACCAGTGTTCGAGTTCCCGACGTAGGGCCGTAGTACTCGTCGGCAAGAGGAATGGCGCCCCATCAAGCGATGTCGGAAAACGTCGCCGATACGAATCGGCCAAATCTCTCGTGCCAAAGATCGAGACGCCGCACTCACCTAGCACGTGGTTGAACGCACGTACCTGGACACCAGGACCGATGGGGCTGTCGGAAAGGACGAGGTCCAACTCGTGGATCGCCAACTTCGCCAATAGCTCCGTCTGCGTACTTTCGTAACAGACCAGCCGAACCCGTTCCGGCAAGTTCAGCGCCGGTTCGAGGAGCTGATGGGCGACCAGCTTTGGCAACACGTCGGCGACCCCCACATTAAAGCGCACCGGGCTGCCTGTCGGTCGGCCTTTCAATGTGTCGGTCAACTCTCGGCCCAGCGAAAAGATCTCGTCTGCGTATTGGTAGACCATTCGCCCGGTTTCTGTCATCACGAGGTATCGACCGCTTCGCCGAAACAGCTTTTGACCGAGGGCCGTCTCCAACGCCCGGATTTGGGCCGAGATCGTCGGCTGTGCGAGCATCAGTTTTTCGCAAGCGGCCGCGATTGTTCCCTCCTTCGCGACCACCCAAAAGTACAGCAGGTGGTGGTAGTTGAGCCATTCCATTCCCGGACGATACATCGGCCAAGCCTATCTGTCAAGCTCGAATAATCTATTATCCGATGGGCCGACAACGGCGTATAGTCAAGGGAAGACCAAGGAATGCTTCAGAAGGAAGGCAACCATGCAGCTTCAGATTGTCGCCAGAAACTTGGAACTGACTACCTCCCAGCGAGAGATCGTTGAGCGGCGAATTGGGTTCGCCCTGGGCCGGTTCGGAGATCGGGTTCATCGCGTGTCGGTCCGCTTCACCGATGAAAACGGTCCACGAGGCGGCGTGGACACGACGTGCCGGATTGTGGCCAGGATCGTGCCGAGAGGGGAGGTTCACGTCGAGGTCGCGGATGTCGGAGTCGAAGCGGCCGTAAGCCGCGCGGCGGAGCGGATATCTCGCAGAGTGTCAACTGAATTGGAGCGCCGGCGAACGACCAGGGGAGCGGGAACGGCGCCGTACGCCGACGGCATGGGTGGCTTTGAGGGCTGAACCGCGTGGACATGGTCCGCTGAAAGACAGGCGGCAATGTGCGACGGTGAACGCAACCGTGGCCGAATACGAATGGAGGACAGACAGGATGGAACTCAAGAACCTACAGGAACACATTCGGACCCTTGCAACCTTGCCGGAATCGGACGCTGAGGTCATCAGTTGCTATCTCACGCTCGCGAAGGGTCACCTTACGAACCGTAACGCGTTTGATGAGCAGATCCGGTCGGTGAACCTGGGGATGACCGGAAAGGACCGCAGCGTTTTCGAGGAGGCGTTGGAGCGGATCGAGGCGTATCTGAAGACAGGACTGTTGCCTGACGCAAAGGGCACCGCACTCTTCTCCCGCGCCGGGGCGGCCCCGTTTTTTCTGCCGTTGCAGTTTCGGGTCCCCTTGCCGAATTGGGTAGCGGTGGACACGACACCCAACATCTACCACTTGGTGGAACTCAAGGATACTTACCACCGCTACGTTGTGATGATCTCTACGGAGGAGAGCGTGCGTATTCTGGAAGTCAACCTCGGGACAGTGACGGAGGAATTGTGGAAGGAGCGCCCGGAACTCCGCAAGCGCGTCGGCCGCGAATGGACCAAGAGCCACTATCAGAATCACCGCCGGAACCGCATGGGGAAGTTCATCAAGGAGAAGATCAACATCTTGGACCGATTGATGTTAGCGGGTGGTTACGCTCATCTCATTCTCGCCGGCAACGCCAGAATGACTGCCCTTGTGCGCGACCAGCTTCCCAAGCATCTGCGGACGAAAGTCGTCGATGTGGTTCCGGTGGCTTCTAAGGCGTCCCACGCCGACATTGTTGAGGCAACGATCGCCTCCTTCATCGAAGAGGAGGAGAATGAATCTCGCCTCGCCGTGGACGAGCTTGTCCAGGCGGTTCACACCGGCGGGCTGGCGGTCTCCGGGACGCAGCCGGTCTTTCGAGCATTGGAGCGAGCCCAGACTGATACGCTGATTCTGGCCAAGGCATACGAGCCCGACAAGGGCTGGCAGTGCACTGTGTGTGACGCAATGAACGTCAGCCGCGAGAAAGCCGAGAACTGCCCCAAGTGTGGGGCGAGCGAACTCTGGCGCTTTGACGTCAAGGAGAAAATGGTGCGCCTGGCGGAACGCGAGGGATGCACGGTCGAAGTCGTCGAACACAGTGACAAGCTGAGGCTCCTCGGAGGCGTCGGTTGCCTGCTGCGCTATCGCCTCCCGGAGGAGTACTCTTGCGAGCCAGAGGACCGAGCCGTTCTACGGGCTCAAGAACATTCTGCTGCTCACTGACTGGGGATCCGGGGGCAAAGCGGCCCTCACGCGGTGCCGCGGCGCCGCCAAGATGAACAAGACCTGGCTGACGGTCATTGAGGTGATTGAGGAACTGCCGCACAACGTTCACATGCTGGACACCGAGGAAACGTCGACATGAGGCTGGACAAGAGGACATTTGTCAGCTTGGTCGAGGAAGCGATGCAAGGTGTCCCGACGTCACTCGCCCAGCATCTGGATGGTGTGGTAATAGAGGTCGAGCCGGTACCGGACCGCCGTGAATATCGGGATAGACGCAGTATTTAGAGCAATTCGGCTCGTCATTCCCACTCTTGCGAAGCGCGATGACTTTAGTGGACAACGAGATATGGACTGCCTCAAGAACATAGTCGTCGGCGTCGACTTTTCCTATTTCTCGGGGTGCGCTCTCAGGCAGGCCGTGCGCATAGCCGGGTGGAACCAGGCGAAGATGCACGCCGTCCATGTTGTCGATACTTCGATGGTCAACCACCTGAAGGAGTTTTTGGGGTGTAAGCGGGCGTTGATAGGATCGCAGGATGCTATTGAGAAGATCCGCAACTCCGCACAAACGCAACTCGAAGAAACGGTTGGCAAGGTGGAGGAGGTGAGTTTTTCTGCGGACGCAATAACCGGCACGCCCTTCGTTGAACTTCTGCGCCGCGTCAGAGATAAGTCGGCCGATCTGCTGGTGCTGGGATCGAACGGGTCATCCGATCCTTTGAAGGGGGCCGGTGTGCTCGCCACAAAGTGTGTGCGCAAGGCCGCCACGAAGGTGTTACTCGTACGCGCGGATCATTCGGGGCCCTTCAAGAAAGTGATCGCATGTGTGGACTTCTCGGAGTCGTCCCACCGCGTCGTTGAACAGGCGATCCGCGTCGCACAGCAGGACGGGGCATCCTTGATCCTTCTACACGTATGCTCACCACCGTGGAAAGGAGCCGACTACGTCGCACAACCATCGCCGGAGGACGAGCAGCACCACTCGGACTCTCTGAGCGAACGCATGCAAATAGCTCTTGAGCCTTTCGAGAGTGAGATACATGCACTGCAGGTCGAGACGAACGTGGTTGAGAACGTGCGTGAATCGGACGGCATCGTCCAGTTCATCAGGGATTCGGCGGCTGATCTCGTCGTCGTCGGTACACGCGGCCGCACCGGGATCAGAGCCATATTGCTCGGGACCGTAGCAGAGCACA
>CAZTAR010000273.1:0-6656 GCA_964611695.1 uncultured Planctomycetaceae bacterium
TCGCCATTTTGAAGCTCTCTTGCTCAAGCAAACTTTGCCACCCTAGAAAAAAACCCAAATGGTGCTAACGATCAACGCCACGCCGAAATCATTGCGATTGTGCCGTGCCCTTCCCCCGGCGTCGTGTTTTGAACACAATGACCAGACCAAACACAATCCCCAAAGCAATCAAGTTCGTATATTGACTGAGCGCTGAAGGCAACGTGGAAAGCGGAACGTCCTCTACAATCACCGAAGTCTCGTCCGCGAAACGAATCAGCACGTCTCCCTTGCCCTGAAGACGCACGTCGGACCCGGAGATGCGCATGCGGAATTCGGCGCTGTGTTTGGGCTGAATGCCGAAACGCGGGGAATCGACCCACGCCCTGCAAATACCGGGCTTATCCGGCACACCGACGTTGACCAGGTAGGTACATTCCTGCTGCCAACCAGTGGGATCGGTGAACATGTCGGCGCGATAGTGGGGAAACTCGATGAACACAATCGGCGAGCTGTAATGATTCATCACGACCCAGCGATAATTATCCGTCTCGTCCACGCCGCCGGTGATCACAACCTTGGACTCCTCCGCCGCGACATCGTGAACCGCCCCCGCGAACAACAAGGCCGCCGGCAGCAGCCACCGTGTCAAGATGGCGGGTGTTGAGAAGAGGGTTCGCAGATGTGTCTGCCTCATAAGGGTTCATCCTTGGCCGGTTCTGGGTGATTAGGGACCATCGGACCCGACGCTGGAGCCTCCAACAAACGATAGACACGCGCACGCTCGTCAGTGTAGACCCGTTCAAACCATCTTGGATCGTCAAACTGGCCCAAGAGACCATAGCGTTTTTGTTCGAGATCACCAACCAGCACATGCGTAATATGGGCAGCCCGCAGGGCTTCGTACGCTTGGCGGCTCGATGCGGTTGAGAACGCGTGCTCCACACCCGCATAAAGACGCTCCATCTTTTCCATATCCCGGGGGTAGAACACCCGCACGTGCGAGTCCGTCGGATCGGAAACACCCAATTGTCGATCGATCAGTTGCGGCAGCCCGAGTGGCCCCTCGGGGGCTCGCTGAACAACGATTTCCGCGGGCGTCCGATCACGAAGAAAACGAATCGCCCCCGCCTCTGATTGATTGACAGGCGTCTGCAACAGTGAGCGGACAGCCATGAGCGGGGCTTCGTACAACCCGGCCGGGAGCCCCAACACTACACCCGCGACGAGAATCGCCCTTCGCCATCGTCGCACGCAAGGTCGAACATAGTCGGGAACGAGCAGGGCTCCCGCCAGGAGGGCGCCAACCACCTGAGTCGGCATAACAGCAAGCCGGAAGCTGTAGTCAAATCGGCTATGATCACTGCGTATGGTGTAGACCGTAAGGATGCCCAAAATCCCGACGATCAGCAAGAACCGGAGCCCCGCGTCACGCCAGAAAGACCTCCAGACGACGCCGGTCACCAGCACACACGCCAAAGCCGGCAAGCCGAAATCAACCAGAAACATCCAGGGGGCATCCAGGAAGTTGGCCAACACCCCCGGCGGTACCAGTTGACCGATGAGGGCCAAATCCAACCGATCCCAGGAACAAGTCAAACCGCCCGGAGCGCGGAGGCTCATCAGGCGGTATTCCCATGCCTGAAGGCCCATCATCGCCAGCCCGAGCCCCGCCATGCACGGCAAGGCAACGAGGAGCGCACGCCGCCGAGCATGGTCCCCGCGGGCCTCTCGGTATTGGATCAGGACGTACACCAGAGCGGCGGGGAAAGCCGTCATCGCCAAATAGACACTGCTGCCAAAAAGGGAGGCGGCGAGAAGCGGCGCAAGGATGATCCACCACCGCGCGGACGGAGCCTGGCGCAACCACAGAGCGGCCAGCGCAATCGCCAGGGTGCCCGCCACATGCTGCGGGCACCACTGAAACTGTGTCGACAGGTTGTGGATACGCCAAGGGATTGGGCACCACGAGTCCAGAACGACCACGGCCTTGGCGCCGAACGCGGTTCTGATCAGTACCGGAATAATGTCCCACCCGCCGACGATGCTGGCGCACGCGGCGGCAAAAAGTGCCCCGCCGGATGAAGCAAGCCGTGGCACACCCCGGGCAAGTAAGAACACGACGGCGATGAACGCACTCGTCACAACGGCGCTGGTAACACCGAGGGCAAAACCGATCGACACGCGATCAGCGGCCAGCTTCCGCAAAGCCGCCGCCACCAGGTGATGGTAGTGATAATAGTAATATGGCGTCGCGCTTTCTTCCGCGTAGAACACGCTGTGAAGTGGAAGTGGATAACGTTCGAGCGACCACAAGACCGCGTGGTGCTTGACATAATCTCCAGCGGCCCGGGTACCGATCCGCCCCCCCGCCTCTGGAAGCCAGTATGATCCGAAGACGCAAGCGCCGACAAAAAGGATCAACGCGGCGAACAACCATCGCTGCCTGGTGGAGGAAAACATCGCGGCTGGTTTCGGCACCGCTTCCGTTCTGCGGGAGACAATCAACAGCAGCAGATTCAAAGCCACTAAGCCTATCAGGAGGGTGGGGCGGCTATTCGAGAATCGCCAAAACCAACTCAACGGAATGGGCGACAAAAGAATCGACGTGCTGATCGCCAGCCAAAATCCCCCCGGCATCGTGTTGATCGGCCTCAATGCCTGAACCAGCAATCTGCCCGGCAGCCAGAGCACAAGCAGAACGGCCGCCGGAAACGACACCCACGCAGTCGGCGCCAGGCAGCCAAACGCGGCCCCGCTGATCAGCACCAGGTTGGCAAGATCGGACGACTTCGGCACACTCACCACAACACCTACGGACAAGATCACGCGGCGCCTGGAGCGCCCGCGAGTTACGCGCTCAGCGCAATCTTACCCTCGAAAACTATACACACACGCAAAGAGCCGCAGCGCGTGTGTGCCACTGGCGGCTTGTCCGCCAGTGCGAAATTACCAACAACCGCTCACAGGACACTGGCGGGCCAGCCGCCAGTAGCACCCATCATTCGACCAGTGACAAAGCACTAGACGAACCACACATGCACAGAGCCGCAGCGCGACCAGCCACACCGGCCAGTGGCGCCAGGCGATCAGAACGAATCGATAATACTCTAGGGAAACGTAACACACAAAAAGAAAAAACACCCGTAGGCGTTGGAAATCCGTCTCATTCAGGGTGGCCCGGTCCAGCTACGCTGAGCCGTGAACCACGTGAGACAAGCCACGGTCATGGTATTGCTTGGCCGTGCCACCCATCCGTTGAGCAGTAATACAACACAAAGTTCCCGCACTCATTCCAAGTAACGACTCGCCACAACCTCTCCTCATGCCATACACTGTGGACCACTCCGTCCATCGACGCGACGGATACCAGGTGCGGCCATGAAGTTCAGTCGGACACATCGGTTAAAGGGAGTTCACGCATTTGCGCGCGTGTTCCGAAAACGGTGTTCAGCCGCGAACAAGCATGTCATCATCTACGCGGCAAACAACGACTTGCCCTTCCCCAGAATCGGTCTCACCGTCGGCAAACGGCACGGCAACGCGGTCCGCCGAAACCGCATCAAGCGGCTCTTGCGAGAGGCCTTTCGACTGGAGGGCGACACACTCCCCACCGGCTTCGATTTCGTTTGCGTGCCCAAGGTCGGCGAAATCGGTTCACTCTCCGCCTACCGCAGGGCAATGCGAATCGTGACTCTTCAGGCAACAACCCGCTGTCAAAAATGAGCGTGCATGCTCTACGGTAGCGTCGGCCCCCCGTGGCCGACGGGCATTTCAAAGGGGGGTCACTTTGCGCGCCAAACATGGCTTACCCGGGGGACAGCCCTGGCAGCAAGCTGCCACTGGCACACACGGCGCGCGAACCCGATCAGAGCACCAACCGTGAGGGAGGGGTAAGCGCTCATCGAGAGGGCCCTCTCTTTCGCGCACTGACCACTTGCTCACGCGCGCGGCCCGATTCCCCACCGACGGCAAACCCCATTTCAAACCTGAAATGGGCGCACAAAAAAGAACGCCACCCGCAACTGGTCCGCCGGTGAATCCCAGCGAACAAGCGGCGCGTGGCGCCCTATCCAATGTCCAAACACGGAATCCTAGTTGATCCCAATGAGCTCGACCTCAAACACCAACACGGACCCACCTGGAATCGTCGGCGGTCGGCCCACTGCGCCGTATCCCAGATCGGGAGGAATGACGAGCATCCGCTTGCCACCGATCTTCATCGTGCTGAGTCCTTCGGTCCAACCTTTGATCACTTGGGTCAGGCCGAATGACGACGGCTGACCGCGATCCACCGAGGAATCAAACTTCGTCCCATTCGACAGCCAGCCGGTGTAATGAACCGTCACCTTGTCACTCGGCTTCGGTGAGGCGCCTTCGCCCTCCTTGATATCCACCATCCACAAACCGGAGGGGGTCACCTTGCCCTCCGACTTGCCCGCCTTATCGAGAGCGAGCTTCTGACCTTCCTTAAACGCCGCCATAAACTTCTCCGCGAATTTTTTGACTTCTGCATCCCTGCGACTTTTCTCTTCCGCTTCCAAGAGACGTCCCTGCTGAGCCGCAGCCTCGATCTCATCCTGATCCGTTACCAGTTTCACGCTATTGATCGTGATTGCCTCAGCCGGAACACCCTGATGACGTCCCTTCTTGGTCGTCGGCGCGGCGGCGATCTTATCAACGACATCCATCCCCGTGATCACCCTGGCAAAAACGGCATAGGCAGCGCCGTCGCGCGGCTGATCCAGCGCCCCATTATCCACGAGGTTGATGAAGAACTGAGAGGTGCCGGAATCAGGCTGCCGGCCAAGACGCGCCATCGACAGCGTGCCGCGACCGTTCTTCAGACCGTTCTCCCATTCGTTCTTGATACCAGGCCGCGTCTTCTTTTGGACCATCTCCTTGTCAAACCCCCCACCCTGAATCACGAAACCAGGAATCACACGATGGAAAATCGTCCCATCGAAAAAACCGTCATCCGCATATTGCAGGAAATTTTCGACGGTAATCGGCGCTTTCTCCTGGTTCAGCTCGATCAGAATGTCCCCCATCGACGTGGACATAGTCACATACACCCGGTCCGGAATCTTCGGCTTGTCATCCATCCCTTTCACTTTCACCACCTTGTCAGGTTGTTTACCCTTCGCCTCGTCATCAGCCACGGCCGGCATCACCACGCAGATGCAGAGAACACTCACCAGAATGGCACCCATCACTCGATTCATCTATCTTCCTCACTCTTCAAAAACTCATCAAAAACACGCGTCCCCCGGTGAAAGACGCAAACCGAGCCTAGGCCGAACACACCATGCTGTCAATCGAACCGCTTTTTTCGGTACTGGTATCGTTTCATGGAAGGATGCCACTGGCAGCTTGCTGCCAGCGCCGCCACGGGCGGACAAATGATACCAGTGTTCTCGCTTGCGCTCGGGGCTCGGATTTCGACATCGACACGAGATTTGGCAATTCAGTGGAATGCCTGCGCCAAGTGTGTTACGATGTAGACGGATAGGATGTGAGATGGAAAGAGGTTGAAGAACCCAACGCCGATCGGCGTCCGGGGTATTGGCACATCCGTCTGGAGACACGACATGACGACAATTGGAATGTGCGATCCCAGTTCCGCCAGACGAGGCGGCTCGCGCACTGCGTTCACCCTAATCGAATTGCTCGTCGTCATCTCGATCATCGCCGTGCTCATCTCGGTCCTCCTCCCAGCCCTAAGCCGCGCAAAGGAAACCGCAGCGATCACGCAGTGCTTGTCCAATCTAAGAGAGATCACCAAGACAGCAACGATGTACACGAACGATACCGACGTCGGAGGATACGGCGGTTTTCCTTCGCTACCCTGGCATCTTGGGTTCGATTACGCCGGCCTGGACCTCCAGCTAGTTTCCGAATGGTCCTATGGCGGCTACCAGCCCTCCATAATCCATCCCTTCTATAACCAACCAGATGCGGACTGGCAAAAAATTCCTACTGAACTTCGACCATTCAACAAATACATTGCCCCCGGGGTCACGGGCAAAACCATCATCAAGGTATATACATGTCCATCAGATAAATCGTATCTCGAAGGCTATAATGGCCAGAATGACGTTGTGCCTCTGGTAGTGACTCGTTACGCCGCCCACGAAGTGGAGGGAACAAGTTATGCCATCTTATGGCACTGGTACGATGATCCGATATACGATGGTCCGGACCCGGAAGAGGACGGCCTGGATAAACGAAATGTCTCTAATATTTACTCAATGAGCAAGTGGGGAAGCCGCATGCTCGCCAAGAAAGCTGGCGGATATGGGTCAGAGTTCCCCATTTTCCTGGAAGACCATTTGGACGCGTTCCTGTCCGGGGCCAAACCACCGGACGGTTCAGAAGGCGAGAGTCAAATTCAGGAGCTCGGCTTTGGTTGGCATGGCAAGCTCTCAACCTACTCCATGGGCTTCCTAGATGGTCATGCGGCCCACCAGTTTGTTGACACTCGTTTCACCCGCGGGTCTGGCTACAACATCCGTCCAGGGCCGTAGCCCCGTTTCCCTGTTTAAGGGATACATGCACCAGGTTAGGTGCAAAAACCCTTCCCCAATCAGAGATTACACCGCTATAGCGATTGTGGCCCAAGTCAGATGGGGATGAAAGCCCGTTGCTCCAGGGTTAGTGTATCGAGCGTTGTGTGA
>CAZTAR010000274.1:0-6604 GCA_964611695.1 uncultured Planctomycetaceae bacterium
ACACAACGCTCGATACACTAACCCTGGAGCAACGGGCTTTCATCCCCATCTGATTGCCGTCGGTGAATCTTCGGGGCGACGACGGTAAAATCGGACAGGATGTCAGACTGGGCCTTCGCGGAACGGTCGTCGATCAACATCCAGCCGCCAGGCTTCACGGCATCAACAAGATGCCGCATCCCAGTCGCGGGGTCGTCCAGGCGACAGACAACATTGAAGGCAATGAGAACTTCGGCATTTGTCGGCATCGATCCGGAAGCGATGTCAACGCGGTGGCACTCGGCCTGGGGTAATTCGCTCCTCACGGCCGACAACACCCTTCGGGACCTGTCCACGACAACAAGGCGGTGTTCGATCGAGATTGTCTCCTCGACCTCGACCGGCTCCAATGATCGCAGCGGCACGAAGGGCAGCCGGCGAAGGAGTTGATCCGCATACCTCGCAATGTCTCCGATCAGCTTGCGCGGGCGAGAGACGTTCGACAGGGCCGCGTCATTGAGCAGCCGTGCGGCGATGCGTGTGACCGCACCCGGTCCGACGACCAACACCGTCGGGCGCACGGTTCCTTCGCGCAGCAGAATCTCGTTCAAACTGTTGAGACAGGCGAGATGCCGATTGTGCCAGGAGGTTGATCCGACCGGGTCCAGCACGCGTCCTCCGATGGTGTAAACCCGAGCGGGCTAAGAAACCATCCCAGAAAGCCCCGAGGCTATACAAAGCCCATTGTGGCACCGCCGCCTCTGCGGTGAAAACACAGGCGAGACGCCTGTGCCACAATTCCGTGGAAATTATTACGGCACGACCAACTTGAACTTGGCGACGTTGCTGTTGATCTTCCCCGCCAGAACGTCTTCGACTTCCACCTTGAGGACGTATTCCCCTGGAGAAAGGGAAGCCGGAATCTTCTCGGGGATCGTCAGGAAGAAGTCACGCCGCTGGCGCCGCGAGAGATCCTCGATATTCTCGTACTTCGCATTCCAGAGTTCATCGCCGGCCTTGTTCAACAGGCTGGGCCGCACGGTCAGCAGAGTACGGTAAAAACCGGAAGGCATCTTGTCAGACCGGTAGTTGTCCACCTCGATGTACAACAGCACGTCGACGGTTCGTCCGGCGGGAAACTCGGCCGGGTCGATCGGATCGTAGAGGCCAAAGGCATCGACCGCTCGGCAAAGCGCGACCCTTGAAACCTGAAGGTCCGCACGAGCACGAATGATATTGTGAAGATTCTCAATGGGTTCGAGGAGTTGATTGGCCCCAATCGCGGGATCACGGCCCGTGACCACCCGTGCAGCCATCAGGGCGCGGATCTGAGCCTGGAGGATCTCCTGTTTGTCCGCGTCGACATCGTCGGAAAGGGCCAGCGCCTTGTCATCCTGGCCGTCAATGAGATACCACATTCGCAGTCGATACTGTTCCGCGAGGTTGTTCGGGTCTTGGGCGACCAGGGCTTCCTGTCGCTTGAGCCGTTGAGCGAAAGTATCGACCGGCTTGGGCGGCGCCACCGGGGCAGTCGAGGAGCCAGACGTTTTCACCGCAGGAAAAGACGCGTCGGGGGATTCGGAAACAGGCGTAATCTTGATCTCATCTACCACTGGCGGCGGCGGCGTGGCATCCGTCTCTTCGCGCGCATCCCGTCCCGAGCCTTGTCTTGTGTCTTGTTGCGTGTCCTCGGTCACCTGTTCGGTTTTCCGCGGCGCTTTAGCATGAACATTTGTCCGGACGACGGGGTCTGCCGGCTCATGTCTTGTTGGGGGCTGTTCCATCGGTGTGGGATTGGGCCGAGCATCTTCGGATGCCGGTGAATCGCTCCCGGTGAATGCGGCAGGCGTCACTTCCGGCGATGCTATCTTTTCTACCTCAGGCTTCTGCGCTTGGCCGGAATCACGTCTGTACTCCGCCATGTGCGACGGCGGGTCCGTGTCGCTGTCGGCCGAACGGATAGGTTCCTGTTGCACGCGCGTCGGCGTAGAGCGCGTTCTTGCCACGGGCTCCTGCAATTGCTCATCATGGATGCCCCCATCCCGCGGAGATTGCCGGCGGGAAACCGGTTGGGCACTCGCCACTCGCTGCTCATCGCGCTGCGCCGACTCGGCACCGTCCCGAATTCGGCGATGACGGTTGGGGTCCTGCTGACGTGCGATCTTGCTATTGAAATCGTTGTAGGCGCCGTCCCCCTCGGTGTCCTGGTTCATCGACTCGACATACCGGCGGACTTTGTCATCCACCTCGCGCGACCTTGGATCAGTGGAATCCTGAATGGGGGCGTCGGCTCCCGTGGGCGACCGCTCGGCCCGTGCAGCATTGGAGTTCGACGGTGTGGGCTGACTCTGTTTGACAGGCCTTCGTTTCGCCGAGTTGGGTTCCTTGTTCCACCAGTCCCATCTCCATTCGTCTGACGATTGACACCCTGTCATGGCCGTGACGGCTAAAAGAGCCAAGAGCATTGGGATTGAACGCATCGTATTCACCCGCATGGTTGTTACCTCAGAGTGCTGTCAGCGTCGGCCTGCCTCAGGCCGCGCCGTGGACATTTCAACGATCAGTTTCTCGACGGCCGAGCGGACTGTGCCAAGTCCGGATTTCGCAGCCATGTCGATTTGCAGTAGTTTTACCAGATGATCCTGCCATTGGCGTAGGGAAAACCGGTCCAATTGTCGTTTTATCGCTCCAGGTTGACCGAACAGCCTGAGTTTCTTGGAGACGTCGAACGGAGATAACCCCTTGCCCAGCAAGCGTTTTGCTTCGGCCAGCTTGCGAATTCCGAACGCAAGCCCTCCGACGGCCCGATAAGGCGCGTCTCGGTCGGTCGACAAAACCTGGTCCCAAAGCGTCAGCGCTTCCTTGGCGTCTTCCCTTGCGATGGCGTCGGTGATCTTGAACACCGTTTCCACACGGGTCGCACCGACGAGTTCTTCGATTTCTTCCTGCCGGATGGTCGTTCGCGGAGCAACAAAGGTTGACACCTTGGCCAACTCCATGTCCAACCGTCCCAGATCCTCCCCGGTCAGGTCGGCCAATCGCTGAGCAGCCGGTTTCTGGAGTGTGCAACCGTAAGAGGTCTTCGCATGATTCACAAGCCAACTGGGCAACGACCGGCGATCCGGCGGATCGCAACACACATTTCGTCCGATAGCTTCGACGCGTTTGTAAAGCCGCCAGCTCTTGCTCCATTTCGTGCACACGAGGACAAGCGAGCCTGTTGGGCTCGGCGATTCGGTATACTTCTCCAACTCCTTGCGATACTTCGTAACGAACTCGTCCGCCTCCCTGACACAAACCAAGCGGACCGATGAGAGCAACGACGGTGTCCGGCATTCATCAAGCACATCAGCCAGTTGTGCCTTGGGACCTTCGTATTCCGCCAACGCCATGCCATCGATGTCGTCACCCAACACGCCCCGCACGATCTCATTGAGCGCACGGCCGCGCAAGAACGCATCCGCACCGAACACGGCATAGATTGGGAATCGTTTTCCCGTGGTGGAATCTGTCTTTCGCGTCGTCATAGCCGGCGGACACTTCCTGTCGGCAGTGGCGGCTTGACGGGACGTCTCCCCCCTGCCGCTTCGCACCCCTGGTCGATTCGTTTCGTCGCAACTCGTCTATTCGGTCTGTCAGTCTGTCTGTTCGATTAGTTCGCAGCGGCCTGACTCTCCTGAGGAAACGCCTCTAACCTTTTCTTCGCACGCTGGACGATCTCAGGCTCGGCACTCTCTATCGAGCGAGCCTTCGTCCACGCCTCGCGGGCCGCCAATCGGTCTCCCATGTACATCCTGACATCACCCAGATGGAGCCAAGCCTCCGCATCTTCACCATCCAGAAGAAGCAGCTTCTGCAGCGTCTCTATGGAACAATCGAACTTGTTCCGGGCCGCTTGCACAAACGCCAAGCTCTTGAGCGCATTCCGATGACGCGGCTGCTTCTCCAACAGCGCCTCGTATTCTCTCTCCGCGCCCGCGTGGTCTCCCGTAACATATAAGAGGCCCGCGAGATCATTTTGTGCCTGCACCAAGTTCGGTTCGATCGCCAAGGCCTCTCTGAACCGGACAATCGCCACCTCGTGCTCTCCACGCAGACGATACCAAGTTCCGAGATCATAACGTTTCTTCGCCTCTTTCGCTGCGCTAGGCCGAAGCGTCAGGTTTGCCCCCTCCAACCCGGTGTCGCTGTCATCCACGACTGGACTAGGGTTGTTCAAAACGGCACTTCTGTCGATTGGAACACGGTTTGCATCCACGGGGAGGTTCGGCGTTGCACCGATCGGATCGCCAGCCGAATCACCGGCCGGATCGCCGGTTGGATCACCGAGTGAACTTCGATACCAAGATTCGTTTGTTCCGGACGCCCTGCTCTCACGCGATGTGCCACTAACTTCCCATCCGTCGGAACCGGTCTCTTTGCTTTCCCGTCCCGAAAACGCGGAAGGAATAGGCATGATGCCCAGCGATGGGCTGTTGTTCTCAATGTTGCCGTTCAATGCCCCGGGTTTCCGACTGGGATTCGAATCGGTCAGCCCCCGGCCACCACCCTCCTGCTGCCCGGCCCGAACATCCCACACTTCCTCTCCCTTCATTCGCAACCAGTCGGCAATATATCGCCCATGGTGACCGGCGCGATCCACGGCCGTCACCTTGATCTCGACCTTACCCGAGACATTCTCCGGAACAGTCCATCGATAAGCGCTGTTCGCGGCGAGTGATTCAGCAACAAGCTGAAAACGCTTGGTTTGGGCCGTGCGATAGTGGATTGCCACGGGCCGATCCGGCAGGTTGTCATCCTGGGCGGCCCAACGGAGGAGGATCGCGCGGTTCAGGTGAAAATTGTCATCCGGCGAAAGTTGAAGAAGCTGCACCATCGGAGCGGCTCGGTCAATGCGTACCCAATGTTGGGGCTGCGTGCCTGGCTTCGGATCAGGCGCGGAGGCGCCGCCTGCGTTATGCAGGACAATGTAGAAGCCGTAGAGGCCGTCCGCGGGCGGGGCGAAGGCGATTCCGCCTGCTTCGGGTTGGACGCCGGTCTGCCGATGCCAAGTAACTGCTTGATCCTGCGTGTACCAGAGTTCCACTTTCGTCAAACGGCCTGGATCCGCAGTCTCAAAACTAATATTAAGCCGTGCGGCGGAAATGCTCGGCGCTTCACCCTCCGGTGAACAGGTTCGAATATCCGAAGCCGTCAGAAGTTGCTGAGCCGCCAAGGGAGTGGCGGGGATCAGCGCAATGGCACAAGCAAGTGTAACATCAAACAACACAGCCACTGCGGGTGCATTCCTACGAGGTCGTACTGGCATCACAAATTCTCCCAAGATACTGCTTCGTCAACAGTCAGGTGTGAGGTGCATCTCGTGCTCCGTCACAGGTTTTATGATGAAATGACATAATCCGAGGGTGAACTGACCCAGTTCGAGGGTGCCACTGGCGGCTTGTCCGCCAGTGCTATCTTGGCCGTTTTTTTTCACACAACACTGGCAGGCAAGCTGCCAGTTGCACCCACACGAGAATGGTTCCCGCCGAAACAACAGCGCGGACCCTCCATGTAAAAGACTATCAATGGTTATCGGACATTATTCCGCAGGGCTTCCAATCACTTTGTACCCAATAAGCCATATCCGCATTACGCACTCTGCTGTGTCCGCAATCGACCTGCGATAATCCTGAACACCACCACAAAGTGCGAGGAATAAATTCAGACAACGAACATGGTCGTTCCCGTGTGTCCCATGTTCAAAGTGGCCTTTTCCATACTGGAAATATTGACCGTCTGGGAAAAGCGGTCTTCGCGATACAGCCCGGCGCCCCCCCGCCACCGCAGTCGGAAGTGCCATTTGTTTACTCAGATGGCCAATGTGAACCGCCGATGCCAGCGACGGCGAAAGACTGCACTCCGCCTGTAGGGATACTGGTAGCCACGGCAACAGGCCTTACAGCACTGGAAGGCGACTTAGGTTATCGGACTACCATGTAGTCCGGGCACCCTGGTGACGCGGGAGGAATCGCATCACCGCCAAACCCAGTCAAGCGGAGGAGGCAGGATTTCGCCTGGAGTCGAAAGGAACAGCGGCACCTTCCTGGGGGGAAGAAAATTATGAACGGAAACGGCAGCGTGGATCGCGTGCTCCAGGGAATGGTCTTGATGGCCTTGGCGTGCGGCACAGTAGGTTGCGCTTCGATGCCATCGGCCTTCTGGCTCGATCCGGCGGGGGAAGACAGCTTCCCGGCCAGGTTTGAGGGAAGCAAACCGGCGACAGGCTCCTCAAAACCAGCCGAGGCGGCCGACGACACCGATGAAGAAAGACCCTCCCGCTGGCGGCAGAAGCTCCGGGCCAAGTATGCCTGACGCATTTTCGGGTTGATAGGGCACACACTTCGTGGAAGCGTCGAGATTGCATGCGTCGCGGGAGTGTCGGCCCCGCGTGGCCAACGGGACTATAGCGTTTCACGTTGATATGTGGCACCGGCGTCTCGCCGGTGAGGCGACGGCACTCGGCCTCCTTGCTTCCACCAGCGAGACGCCGGCGCCACACTCAATCGTTCACTACTCTAGAGCATTTTAGTGTTGAGAGGGCATGCTTCGCCGTAGCGTCGGCCCCCCGTGGCCGACGGGGATA
>CAZTAR010000275.1:0-6597 GCA_964611695.1 uncultured Planctomycetaceae bacterium
CCTACCGCCCGCCACGCCGTTTCGGCCCGCCGAGGATCGTGAGATTCGGGATGTCATCGAGCGGGGATCACAGACCCCCGGGCGCTTTCGCCGGTCGCTTCAGGCTTGGCCCCCCTAAGGCAAAAGCTGGTCGATTCTGGGCATCATGAACTGCATCGATTCCTCCTCCGCCGTCCAGGTGCCGATGAGGAAACGGCCGTGCGGTTTGAGCAGGTTCATCGAGAGCCAGGGTGGCTCCGCGGCTTGGTCGAGTTTCACCGAATACCGAGCGTAGGCCAGGGAGGCGGTGGCGTTGTTCGGATAGCGAACGAGCCAGACCGTGTTCGGCCGTTTGGCCTGCGGCACGTCATAGGCCGCAATGCACATGAGGGTGTTGCTATCCAAACCGAGCAGCCGGGAGATTTCACCGAAGTCCAACGTCGGGCTCAAGTCGAGCTGTGCCGGCGTCAAAGCCGACAACGCGCGGACCAGCCACATCTTGCCGGGCAGGGCCGATTCCCTCGGCATCGCTTCGAGAATCTCCGGCCGACTTGTCCTTGTGACATGGCCCGTGATGTGGAGGAGCAGGCGTCGCAGATCGGGCTCGGTCGCCGTGCGGGTTTGTTGCGTCCACAGGTGAACGTATGCGTGGCCCTGCCAACAGTGCAGGTGGAGGCCCGCATGGTCATCGACGCGCGTCTCGCCGCCGATGTCGAGCAAGCCGGATGAACGCGAAGCCGTCGACATGAGGCCGTACGCATCCTGGACCGTTTCCGCTTCCGCGAGAAGCACGTTTGCGATCATCGGCGCGCCATCGCCGGAGAGCGCGTAGGCGCATCGCGCGGCGGTCTTGACGCCGAATCGCGAGAAACGCGCCGCGTCCTGTTTGGAGAGGATGTTTTCAAACGCCCCGGCAGCGGCGACACGAATCGGCAGGTGTTTGATCCAGCCGTCAACCTCGCCTGTTGCCGGAAGGCACGCCGGCGCGCCGGGATCATCCTGAAGATCAACGCCGGAAGTTTTTGGCGCGGGGTTTGAAGGCGTCGGCGCATGCTTCGCTGGAGGTTGCGCCGCGTTGTCCGGCTCACCGGCCGGGGACGTGGGCGCGGTGGTGGTCGGCTGCTCGGGTTGTGAGTTCTTGGGGCATCCCGTGCAAAGGGTGAAAGCGATTGCCGGCAGCAGGAACAAGATCGATGCGGGAGAGCGTCTTCGAGGCATTGCGGACCTCCAGGCTCGGCGCATTCTGCGGCGATCAGAATGGGCCGCGCGGATGATTGTAGCTTAAACGCACCGGCAATCAATTCCTTTCCGTTTTTAGGTACTGGTACCGTTTCGTAGAGGGTGAAACTTGCAGCTTGCTGCCAGTGCCGGCACGGGCGGACAAGCCGCCCGTGGCACCCAAAGGAAACCGGAACTCTTTTTTGACCGGCGCGGCGTCATCGATATAATGCCGTGCTTTCGTCTGGAACGTTGAATTCGGGGAAACACATGATCGTCACGATCGACGGCCCCGCCGGGTCGGGGAAGAGCACTGCAGCGAGGAAATTGGCGGCCAAGCTCGGGATTGCCTACCTGGATACCGGCGCGATGTATCGAGCGATCGCCCTTGGCGCGATTCAGCAGGACCTGCCGCTTGATCAGGAGGCGGGGCTCATCACGCTGGCGAAACAATCGCGGGTCGAAGTCGATTGTGGCCCGACCCACACCCGGGTCACCCTCGACGGCAAGGACGTGAGCGAGGCGGTCCGTTCGATGGCGGTCAACGGCGCCACGAGTTACGTCGCGCGGGTGCCCGAGATACGGCGATTGCTGGTTGAGAAGCAACGCGCCATTGGGCAAAGGCTCGGTGCGCTCGTGACGGAGGGCCGGGATCAGGGCAGCGTCGTTTTTCCCGATGCGGATATCAAGTTCCTGCTGGATGCGACGGTTGAGAAGCGGGCCAAGCGTCGCTATCTGGAGCTGGTCTCCGATGGGGAAGACGCTTCCTATGAGCTCATCATTGAGAATCTTCAGCATCGAGACGGAAACGACTGTTGCCAGTGGGCCTCGCTGCTTGAGGACAATGCGGCGATTCAGATCGATACGACCGACATGACGCTGAAGGAGGTCGTCGAACGGCTATGCGAGGAAGTGCGATTGCGGACAGGCTGCAATTCAACGCCATGAGTCCGTGGTGATTAGCATTCCTTGCAGGGAACACACGTCTGATGTTGATGCGACCCTACTTTCGATTCATGCGATTCCTGTCGCAGAGCGCGCTGGCCATGTACTTCGGCGGCCGTGTCTTTGACATGGAGAATGTTCCGAAGAGCGGGGGCGTGGTCCTGGCGTGCAACCATCAGAGTTTCTTCGACCCTCTGGCCGCGACGTGCGCGATTCACCGCGAAGGCAACTTCCTGGCACGCGACACCCTCTTTCGGAATCCGCTTTTCGGCCGGTTGATTCGGTCGGTCAACGCATTCCCCGTCAAACGCGGGAAGGGAGACCTTGGCGCGATTAAGGAAGTACTCCGCCGGCTTAAAAACGGGAAAATGGTTTTGATCTTTCCGGAGGGGACACGGACGCGGGACGGCTCGATTGGCGCCATTAACCCCAACTCGATGGCCGTCGCCAAGAAGGCGAGAGTGGCGGTCGTACCGGCCGTAATCGACGGGGCATTCGAGGCTTGGCCGCGAGGTCAACGCCTGCCGCGGCCTCACTTGGTCTACGTCACCTATTGCAAGGCTATATCACCGGAAGAAGTCCGTGCCTGGTCGACCGAGCGGATTGCCAAGACGGTTGCCGAACGAATGGCCGCCGCGTTAGACGCATCTAAAAAGAAGCGCCGCGGGGCCGATGTGCACGCTTGGCTTCGGCCCGCGGCGCAACATGCTTTATCGAATTCGTGATCTTCGCCGCCTTGATATCCTCCGCAAACTCACACAACCAAGAATCATGCCGGTCGAGATGATGAGCGGGTAGCCCGGACCGCACAACGGCAGGCCGAACATGCTTTGCCAAAGATACGGCACGCGGATTTCGTTGTTGGGAGTGGTCTGCGGGGCCGGTTCCGAGGCCGGCGAATCTTGACAGGCATCGCCCACGCCATCCCCGTCCGCATCCGCCTGATCAGTGTTGGAGAGGTTCGGACAGTTGTCCACGTCATTGGAGACGCCATCGTTGTCCGAGTCTTCGTCACAGGCATTGCCGACGCCGTCGCCATCTGAATCGGTCTGGTCGGGATTCGGTGTATTGGGACAGTTGTCGGTGGTGTTCGGTTCCCCGTCGCCGTCACGGTCATCATCGCAGGCGTCACCGATGCCGTCGCCGTCCGCGTCCGCTTGGCTGGTATTGGGCGTGCTCGGGCAATTGTCATCACCGTTCGGAACATCATCACCGTCCCGGTCGGTGTCGCAGGCATCGCCAATACCGTCGTTGTCCGCGTCCGCTTGCCCCGGATTGGAGGTGTCGGGGCAATTGTCAACGTCGTTCGGAATGTCGTCCCCGTCACGGTCGGTGTCGCAAGCGTTGCCAATACCGTCACCGTCGGTGTCTTCCTGACCTGGATTAAATGTGTCCGGACAGTTGTCCACGTCGTTCGGAACGTCGTCGCCGTCACGGTCACCATCGCAGACATCACCGATGTTGTCGTGATCCGCGTCTTCCTGGCCGAGATTGTAGACGTCGGGACAGTTGTCCGCGGGGTTGTTGATGCCATCTCCGTCACGGTCGTCGTCACAGGCATCACCGAGACCATCGCCGTCCAGGTCTTCCTGACCTGGATTCGAGGCGTCAGGGCAGTTGTCGGTGCCGTTCGGTTCCCCGTCGCCGTCTCGGTCATTATCACAAACGTCGCCGATACCATCACCATCAAGGTCGTCCTGACCAGGATTCGCCATGTCAGGGCAGTTGTCGGCGGGGTTATTGACGCCATCTCCGTCACGGTCGTCGTCACAGGCGTCTCCGAGACCATCGCCGTCTAGATCTTCTTGATTGGGGTTTGAAAGGGCCGGACAGTTGTCGTTGCAGTCGTCCGTGGAGTCTCCGTCCGTGTCACAGACCGTGTCGTGCCCCTGATAGACTCCGCCCATCGCCTCGCACTTGCACTGGATCTCGATCAAGCAAGTGCATGCGCCCGTGCCTGGATCGATATTGGTGTAGCACGCACCCGTTTTGTATTGGTTGTCACCGGTGGCTGAGTCGCTCTCGAGGTTCAGTCCGTCGTACCATTCGATGATGACCTCGTTGTCCCGCGGGTCGGCTGGAACAAATGTCGTGGTAAAAACCGTGTCGCTTTGTGGCGTGACGATGAAGGTCTCTTCCTCAAGCGTCGTTTGCACACGCCATGTCACTTCGACTGCCACGTCATTGGGGTTGTTGATCTGCCACTGGAGCCCATTCAAGTAGTCACCGGCGCAAAGCGATGTGAGTTCCAGTTCATCATCCAGGTCAGGAGGAGGTACCTGAGCCAAGCTTGCGGTTGGTAATACCGCGGATAAACAAAGAGCGACAGCAAGTTTTGCGAGGAATGTACAACGGGACAATGACGTCATGCTCGGGTCTCCTCTGGGCGTCCACGGTTTATCCGTGATGATGCCTCTGGTACGGTGCTTCCCCACCCACGTGGGGCTGGTGGTCCACGTCGAGCCCACCTCTCAACCTGGCCACGTTGGCTGGGTGTTGATCAATTGCGAGGGCGTATTTGTATCGACGTTTCCGGACTAGACTTGTGAGCGTTCCTGTAGCCAAAGTGCGACGCGCAGTTCTTGCGCGAACATGGTTGGGTTTGGCATAGGATCGTTGATTCGCGGCGGGGCTTGGAGGAGTTCAGTCTACCGAATCGCCCGCTGCGATTGCGTCGGGTGGATCAAGTGGATCGTCTCTCGCGGTGGCGACCCTTTTAATCTGAGGTAGAACGCGTTCCACGAAGGCGATGTCGAAGGATTCGAACGACGTGCCATCCTGGATCGACGTCGTAATTCCTCGCAAGGTGTCGGCCAGCTTGTGCAATTCCGGCACGATTTTCGCCGGCGTCGGGTCCGGTCGGTATTGCCAAGTGTTTCCGTCAAGTGCGAAGCAACCATGAATCAACGGAATGTTGTTCCCCTCTTGCATTGTGACGAACGCATTGTCACCCTTAAAGTGCTGGCTGAAGAGCGTGATTTGGTTGGAAAACGGCCCCAGGTTGTTCTCCATCGAGGCAAGGTCCCACAAACCTGATGAGGCCTCGCCATATTTCTTCTGGGCAATTGCCTGCATCTCCGTGTTGGCATCGAGGACGGAGTCGACAGCTTTGAGCAAGGCGATGGTTGCCTGTCTTTGATCCTGGACGATAAGGCGATCCATGGCTTTGTAGTTCCGCTGCCGGTGGTATGCCTGCAACAAGCGGACAACGTTCGCGGGGGATTGCGCGAATGCCGGGGTCGTCTCGGAAATACCCGCAGCAGACTCTGAGGGAGACAACTGTTCTGAATGCCCCCCCCCCAACGCGGCTTGGTCGTCAGGAGGCGCCGGCCGTCGGCATCCGCAAGCTCCGGCTGCAAGCAGGACGGAGACGGCTACCGCTGCAGCATGTCTTCCGTTGGTCATAGCAGTTTATCGGGCTGCGCATTGTCGTGGGGTGAGGAAAGTCCTGCGGCACAGAAAGCAAAGTCCCGCGGCGCGGTGAGGAAAGTCCGTGTGGCAAGTCGTCCTGAATTGGGGAGGTTTCATACCCCACAAGCGAGGGGATGGTCCGTTGGCAATCCACTATAAGCCCGTTGAGTCGCCTGTCTGGGCGCTGTACGGGCGTGGCGCTTGTTGGCCGGGATATTGGTAACATCACCGGCATCCATGTTCCATTGAGCAAGAAGCCCGCCGTGTCCCTTCTGCTTTGCGGCATAGAGGGCGATATCCGCTCTCAGCATCATATTGTCGGCGTTAGCGCCTCGGCGATCATCCTCCAATGAAGCCAGGCCAAAAGATGCGGAGAAGTGCTTCGGCTCTGTTGCAGCATCGAAGGCGATCGAAGCGAAAGTGCGCCTGATCCGATTGCACATGGCCAAGGCCTGTTCTCTGGGAGTATCGTTGATGACGATGGCGAACTCATCGCCGCCGATCCGCCCGACGATACAGCTCCCTGTCGCAAACCTCTTGAGGAGACGTGACATGGTGAGGATGGCCTCATCCACCAGGTCGTACCCAAACCGGTCATTCACTGCGGCCAAATTATCGACATCCACCAGGATAAGAATGCACTCGGAGGAGTCCTCATTGGATTTGGCGATGCTCTCCTCGAATTGGTTGAAGAAGTGCCACCGGTTAAAGACCTTCGTGGAAGGATCGAGTATCGCCTGCCTGCGCAGCTTGTTCTGGACGATCTGGGTTCGAAGAACGACTTGAACCCTGGTGAGGAGTTCTACTTTCTTGAAAGGAGTCTTAAAGAAATCGTCCGTGCCAGCGTCGAGACATCGATTGACAGTGGCTTCAGTCCAATCTGAACAGGTGTAGATAATGGTGGAAACATTATGGTCGGAACATTTCGAGATTGTTTCGTGTCGGACAGTTTCGCCTTCTGCTTCGAGCATGCTCAGGTTCAACAGGACGACGTTCGGCAAACATTCTCGGGTGAGGGTAATCGAGGTGGGCCCGTCTTCGGCC
>CAZTAR010000276.1:0-6570 GCA_964611695.1 uncultured Planctomycetaceae bacterium
CCCCCCCCTTTGCTCTTTTTTTGTTTTATCAACCCTCAATCTTCCTCCTGGGTTTGGGGGGGGGGGGGGGGGGGCGACGCCACAGTGAGGTGCGTCATGACGCACCGGTCTTGCTGCTTCATGGTCAGCGTGTTTCGCGCAAGGGATGGAGAAGACCACACCGAGAGGTGTTGAGCATTATTCGCCGGAGGTGATCGGCTCCGCATCCGCCGGCCTGGAAGCCGGCGTGACGTGTGTGCCGTCTTCAACACCGAAATCAGTCGCCTGCGTGGTGGCCCTCTGCAAGGAGTCCGCCGAAAGCGGGCGGCCGAATTCCTGCACCCAATAGATGCAATATTCGCCGCCGACTCTCACTGAGAAACCGGCTTCCGTGTAGGCCGGATCGAGGATGACAGCGCGGTGGGTCGGAGAGGCCATCCACGCGGCGATCGCCTCTTCGACGGAGAGATGACCATGCGCGAGATTCTCGCCCACCTTCTCGAAAGCATAAGCGAAATTCGTCGCACGGATGCCGACGGTCGAACGATCGAACGGATCGACATGGCCAAAGAAGCCGCCGTCAATCAATCGGCAGGCGTAGAAGTCCGCGATCTCGGAGAGTTCCTCGCTGAGTTTCACCGGTGGCAGTCGGAGCTTGGCACGTTCCGCGTTCACCGCATCGAGCATCAGGTCGACGACCACAGCCTCATTCGGCACCTCGTCACAATCGCCTTCGAAAACAGAACGGGAGGCCGGCGCCTTTGACAGGGAGGACAGCGCGGAGATCGAGAATCCCCCCTCCTCGTCATAACAGCCGACGGAGCCACCCAGCACAACGAGCGCAAGGACGACAAGCCGTTTGATGATCGGGTTCTGTTCAGCCACGCAGGCTGCCTCCGCCAAGAGTCCGAAATATCTCGGGCAACCTTCCGAATCGCCCGACGCGTGCCCCGCGATTGCATGCCATATTCTACTCTATTCACTGTATCGGTCCCAGACAATCGCACCTCACGCACTATTGTCAAAACGACCTGACGGCCATTCTACGGAGGGTGGTCAGGGATTGACGGCAAGCCGAGTGCGGAATCCAGACACCACCCCATGAAGACGATAGTTTGTGGCGGAATCCGCATTGTCACCGGATGGACCGAGAACAACGCACATTAAGGCCTGTCCGTTTACAATATCCGGTAGCCACTTACTTTGGGTGCCACAAACGACTTGGCCACACATGTCGCCAATGAAAAGGTATTCGCGCAAATGTTCTCCTACATAGGCGTTGGTGGACCAAGGTGAAGTGACGGAGTAGAAATCCGCGTTCGACGACTGAACGTGCTGATTGACTGTGCCGACCAACCGAACCGATTGGAGAATCCGCCGGGATGAACCGACCCCATCCGCAATCGCAATTCGAAAAACTCCGTACCAAAATGGTGGCGTCCCAACTCGCGGGTCGGGGAATCCGGGATGATCGTGTCCTTGATGTGATGGCGAATCTGGCCCGTGAACTCTTCCTGCCGCCAAACATCGCCACTCGGGCCTACGAAGACCGCGCCTTGCCTGTCGGCCTTGGACAAACGATTTCACAGCCATACATCGCCGCGCTCATGACAGAGCTGCTTTCTCTCGAACCATCGCACCGGGTGCTCGAAATCGGGACAGGCACTGGCTACCAAACGGCCATTCTTGCCCGGCTTGCGCGACATGTCTTTTCCGTCGAGCGAATTGAATCTCTCTCCAGATCGGCGGCCGCTCGCCTGAAAGATCTGGATATCACGAACGTGACCCTCCGCGAGGGTGACGGCACCCTTGGCTGGCCGGACCACGCGCCTTTCGACCGTGCGATCGTCACGGCAGCAGCGCCGGCGGTCGTGCAGCCACTCATTGGGCAACTCATCGAAGGCGGAAGGCTGGTCATTCCCATCGGCGACGACAACACTCAACACCTGACGGTCATTGAAAAGCACCGCGGCAGGATTGTAGAACACCCTTCGATTGCAGTTCGGTTCGTCAAACTCATCGGACAGGCTGGCTTTGAGTCGTAGGAGAAGCCGTCGCCACGGGCGGGTGGTCCGCCATTGTTGAATCCGGAAAGCCCCAAGTGCTCTGTCACTGGTCGAATGATGGGTGCCACTGTCGGCTGGCCCGCCAGTGGCCTGTGAGCGGTTGTTTGTAATTTCGCACTGGCGGACAAGCCGCCAGTGGCACACGCGTTGACCGCGTATCCCTCATATGACGCTTGACGAAACACTAGTTGCGATCCACCAGACAATCGATACGCTACAGATCGTAACGCGCTGCCGAGAATTCCATCGCGGTGCCGCCTTGAGAGCAGAGAAGAGATAATCGGCCGAGCAATCATCGTTGCACTGATCGTTGCGTTTCATTGGAAGCGCGATACTGGGAACGGCGCAAATGAGAATCCTGCACGTTGTTCAATCGTTGGATCCCTCGTGGGGGGGAATCGCCCGCGTCTTACCCTTGCTGGCGGCGGAACTGGGAAAAGCCGGCGAACAATGCCGAATCGCCACACTCAGCGGCGACCGATTTGGTGTGCCGCCCGAGGTTGCCGGCGTGGAGGTGCTTCCGTTTGAGCCACGAGCCAAATCACCATTGGGCCGGTCAGGCCAATTCAACGCCGAAATCAAATCACTCGTCGCCGCCGCCGATGTCGTCCACCTGCACGGTCTGTGGACCGGTCAGAACTGGGCTGCCGGCAAGGCCGCGCGGAAACTCGGCCGACCCTACATCATGACGCCGCACAGCATGATGATGCCATGGTCGTGGCACCGAAGCCGCTGGAAGAAACGCCCAATCGGCTGGCTGTTCGAGCACGCCAATCTTCGACACGCCGCCTGTCTCCACGCGCTGGCCCAGGACGAGGCCGACCACATGCTCGCCCTCGGCTTCAATGACAACATCGAGGTCATCCCCAACGGAATTCACGTTCGGGATTACGACCAACTGCCCCCAGCCGACGGGTTGATTCAGCGATTCCCCGAATTGCGGGATCCCCGTTGGCTCCTGTTCCTAGGCCGTATCCATCCGCAAAAGGGAATCGTCCAGGCGATGAAGGCTTGCTTCGATATTCTCGCTGCGGGGGATGATTGGCACCTCGTCATCGCAGGCCCCGACGAAATCGGCATTCGCGGAATGTTGGAATCCGCCATCGCGCGAAAGGGAATGCGAGGTCGCGTGACCTTCACCGGCATGTTGCAACGCGAAGATGTCCTCGCCTGCATCGGCCGCGCATCGCTCTTGCTGCAGCCCAGCATGAGCGAAGGTCTGAGTATGTCCATCCTCGAATCCCTCGCCGGAGGCCTGCCGGTGCTGATCTCAAATGCCTGCAACATGCCCGAGGTCGAACAGGCCAACGCGGGCAGAATCGTCCCACCCGACCGCATCAGCATCGCCGCCGCGTTGCGACTTCTCGTTGCACTCTCGCCCGAAGAGTTGCGAGAGCTGGGGAATAACGGCCGCGCCCTCGTTCGAGAGAGGTTCGACTGGTCGAGCCTGATCCCGAGGTATCGCAAGATGTACGCCACGGTTCAAACCCGCTGAACCGTTGCCCCCGCTCGCGTTTTTCGTCGGCCCCCCGTGGCCGACGAAAAACGCGAGCCATTCCCGACATCCGCGTAAGCCGCAGAATAAAAAAACAGCCGCCCACAGGATGGGCTGAAGAAGAGATCAGCCACCACATGACTCGTGCCCCTGGCGGCAATGGTTTTCGGACGTACCCACAGGCACCGGGAAACAACCCCACATCCAACCACCGTTAACCGATATGCCAACGTCCGGAGTATTGACTGTGACGAAGAAGACGAAGTCCAGATTGTTGTTTCTCTTGAGTGCGATCCTTGGCTTTACGGCCGCCTGGGAAGGGCTCGCGCAACTGAACCGTTGGCATTCCGCGCGAAATGGTTGGGAAATCCGGCTCAAAGAAGACCCGAGACGATCGGAAATCCAATGGCTCAGGCAGGAACGCATTAAGTATATCGAGGATGCGCGGCGGCGAATGGTCGAACTGCCGCCGGAGTATCGCGAATCCGGCAACATCAAGGAGTGAGACTTGCGACGGAGTTCGCCCGTCAGGTTCTGAGAACGCCGGTGTCGGCGGAGGAGAATGCTAGGGATGACCATGCCGCAGGCCATCGAAGTCAGATCGATCGACCTCTCGGAAGAAGAGGTGCGATCCTTGCAAGCCAAACTGGATCAAGCCAATAGAGCTGATACACCTGGGACTGAAAAACGAGCCAACGAACGCCTTGCCTGTTTCAGCAACGCCATTCTGGCCTTCACACAAGGGCAAAACGAAACACAGTCCGTGATGATACCGATTCGCAACATGAGCCAGAGCGGGATTGCGTTTCTCTACGACAAGCGGATCAGCGAAGACACGGAGTGCGTGGTGCGAATCTTGCTCGCCGCCGGTTCAACGCTCGATCTTCATGGTAAGGTGGTCAGATGCCGACAGGCCGGCAAAGATGCGTTTGAAGTCGGGTTGAAGCTCGATCAGGAAATCCATGTTAGCGTCGGTAATACGCTGAGCCGAGACAGCCGTTGAAGCTATCTTCAGCAGGACCTGTTTCAATCGCCCTTGATCTCGCAGCCGGTCGCCAAAATACGCCCACAAGAGTACCAACGCGGAGTTAGGATTCATCATTGCCGAATCCTGACGAGGCCGTGACATTAGCCTATACTCCTGTCAGGAGAACTCGAAATGCCGAATCTTGATCGACGCCCGCTATTGCTCATCGTTCGCGACGGCTGGGGCCACAATCCCTTTCCCGAGTGGAGCCACGCCAACGCGGTCTATCTTGCCAAGACACCGGCCGACGACCGCTTCACGGCCGCGTATCCTCATGCTCTGATCCGCACCAGCGGCGAGGAAGTCGGCCTGCCCGACGGCGTCATGGGGAATAGCGAAGTCGGACATCAGAACATCGGCGCCGGCCGGATTGTCTACCAGGACGTCATGCGCATCACTCGCGCAATCCGAGACGGCTCCTTCTTCGACAATCAACGACTCAACGAGGCCGTTGAACACTGCAAGAAGACCGGCGGCGTCCTGCACATCATGGGGCTCTGTAGCGATGCTATGGTCCACTCCAGTCTGGACCACGCCTACGCGATCTTGGAACTGGCGAAGCGATGCGACCTGCCGGGCGACCGGGTCCTGTTCCACGCCTTCGGCGACGGCCGCGACACGCCGCCGCAGTCCGGAATCGATTACATCCGACAGGTTGAAGCCAAGATGAAAGAGACAGGCATCGGCCGCGTGGCAACCGTCATCGGCCGGTTCTACGCAATGGATCGCGACAGCCGCTGGGATCGTGTGGAAGCGGCCTATCGCATGCTCACCCACGGCGACGGCCGGCAGGCAACCTCGGCCGAAGAGGCATTCACACACTACTACGACAATCCGACGAAGCCGAACCAGACCGGCGACGAGTTCATCGAAGCCACCATTGTGGGCGAAGCAAGGCCGATTAGTGACGGCGACTCGGTCGTCTTCTTCAATTATCGCAGTGACCGTCCCCGCGAGCTGACCCGCGCGTTTGTGTGGGACGAGTTCCCATACGAGGCTGAGGACAAGGACGGCGCGAAGACAACCCATGGTTTCAACCGGGCGAAGCGGATCAACAACCTGTACTACTGCACGATGACGCAATACGAAAAGGGCTCACCTGCCAAGGTCGCCTTTGGCCGACCGGAACCGAACGCAAACATCTTCGGAGCCTATGCCGCGTCGCTTGGCCTCAAGGTGCTGCGCTGTGCGGAGACGGAGAAGTACGCGCACGTCACCTTTTTCTTCAACGATTATCGTGAAGAGCCTTTCGAGGGCGAGGACCGCCAACTGATCCCTTCTCCCCGAGACGTGACCACCTACGACGAAAAGCCGGAGATGTCCGCCCCCGGCGTGGCGGCGGAGACGCTGAAGCAGATCGCCTCGGACAAGTACGACGTCATCATCGTGAACTTCGCAAACGGCGACATGGTCGGGCACACAGGCAACCTGCAAGCGGCGATCAAGGCCGTCGAGACGGTCGACGCGTGTTGCGGAAAACTCGTTGACGCCGTCCTCGCCAAAGGCGGCGCGGCGATCGTCACGGCCGACCACGGCAACTGCGAACAGATGATCGACCCGAACACAAACGGTCCGCACACGGCCCACACGACCTACGAAGTGCCGCTGCTCGTCATCGACGACCGCCTCAAAGGATCGACCCTACGCAAAGGCGGCTGCCTCGCCGACGTCATCCCCACGCTCCTGGCCATAGGCGGCATCGAACAACCCGCGGAAATGACAGGGAAGGCGCTTCTGCAAACAACGGTGCGCTGCTAAGCCGCCCGCAGCGTCCGACCCCCGCGTGCCACTGCTCTGTGAGCAGTGTCTTACCTACGAGCATCTTGTTGTTGTCCGGCACTGCTGACACAGCAGCAGCATACGGAGGTGACATTCAGAGCCGCGCGCGTGAGCAAGCGGTCAGTTTACAGGTGCGACGGCCCGCCGGCAGAGGAGTGACAGCTCCCTGACGGTCGCGGCTCTTCTATGAAAGCCCGTTGCGTGTCAAGCGTGATTTCAACTAC
>CAZTAR010000277.1:0-6561 GCA_964611695.1 uncultured Planctomycetaceae bacterium
CAGCTTCAGCGAAACAGGCGTGTCGCACGTAAAGTACGAAAGCCCGAAGTTCGCAGACTTCGGTGAAAACGCCCATCGCGTCGGCCCCTCCAGCGCGACCTCGATCGGCCTGGCGGACGGAATGTCCGAAGGATCGGCGGACGCCATCACCCTGACCGCGCCCTTGTCCGGCAGGTCAATCGCCACAAGGCAACCCCAATGATCCCCGGCGTCGAGAATCTGAAGCACTTTGCCAGGCGCTATCGCGGGTTTGCCGCCACCGGCGCCCTTGGCAATCCGAAGCCACACATGAACATCCTCGAACGCCTGATTAAGCGCATTCTGAACCGTCGCGGACACACGCCGCGACGTGCCGTCGTTCGGAGAATCATAGAAAGCCCGAAGCCGACCCGTCGGAATCGAGTACTGCAACTTCTCCTGCTTCGTGTCGTTGTGATAAACGTAAGACACCTCGTCGCCGTTCACCTCGATCACACGATAATGGCTGAAGCCTTCGGCCCTGTCCCGTAGGGATGTGCTCGCCTCATGCGTTCGGATAAAGTGGAAATCATCCAAACCCGCCAGCTTCTTGGCGAATTCGCGGTAGTCCCAATCCGTCGAACCACCCACGATAAACATCTTGACCCGGTTCTTCTTGATAAAACCAGGAAGGTCGCCTTGCTCCCGCCACGTATCGAGCAGCCCCAACTCGTCGCTGTTCATCGCAATGAAGTTGAACCGCTTGTCCCGGTTGTTCTTGAGATTCTCGTTGATCCAGCTCAACTGCTCGAGGTCCTGATAAATCGGATTGCCCGGATGATCCAACAGAAGCAGACCATGATACTGGCCGTAATTGATTTCACCGATCGGCTTGTTGGCAACGTAACGCGTGAAGCTTTCCTGGTGGTCGTGCAGTCCGCAAAGCATGAACACCGGCGCGTTAAAACGCTCGAAGAACGACAGCACCCGAAGCCAACTCCGCTCGTCGCTCCTAGCCCGCGACCACTCCGTGTAGTCGCCCGTCGCAACGATGAACTCCGGCGCAAGCAGGTTGATCTCCCGCGGCAGCATGTCATCGAAGTCCGGCGCCGTCAGGTCGCCGATGTTCATGTTCGACAAATGCACGAACCGAAACTTCTCCTTGAAACTGCGCAAAACCTTCACACTCCGTTTGGCGTAATGAACACCCGTGTTGGTGCGGATCTCCAGGTCATAGAGCCCAGGCGCCGTTTTAGAGGGAATCTCCAGAACAAGCGTGCAGTACGTATCGTTCACGATCGAAGGCGGGGTCGTCGCGCGAAGGGGGATTCGGATGTTCGGCTCCAACGCATGCCGAAGCGACAGGTTCACATCCCCCGAGACATCCGGCGCCAGATGCATCACGAAATAAAACGTCTCGCCTGGTGTCTTGAAGATAGGGCGACCCTGAGATGGTTCACGGATCACAGCCTGTGGCGAATCGTACGCAACCCCTAATTCCGAGCTTCCGGAACGCTGGATCACCGACGAACCTGCCAAGCCAGGTTCAACCTGATCTCGCCCGGACCGATCTGCGACCATCGTATCAGCCCCCGCCGGCGAACCGGGCTGCTCATCCGCCCATAGAGCCTGTGCTGCCAAAGAGAACGTTCCAAACACCAGGGTTGCCATCATCATCAAGCGGAATCGTCGCATTCTCATTACAGGCACCTCGCTATTACGACCGTTTTTTGCCGAACAACATGGTTGCGGCCTTCCAGACTGGTGGTAGTATAAACGTGGCCTTCCAGGGAAGCTATCGAATACTGCCAGGCATGTGACAATGCTTTCGCACGTGCCGGATAGGGGACTATCTCCATGACGGGCAGTTCTCCCAACCAAACATTTCACATCGTCGTGGCTGAGCCTCTCGACACTTTTGCTCTGGACAGGCTCCGCCAAATCGGCGAAGTCAGCCTCCTCCAGAATTCCGCACCGGATACCATCATCGCCGCGATGCCCACCGCTGACGCCCTCCTCGTGCGGTCAAAAGCGCACGTGACGGCCAGGATCATCGATGCGGCCCCGAATCTGAAGGTCATCGGCCGTGCCAGCCCGACAGTCGATCACATCGACCTCAATGCCGCAAAACGCCGCCAAATCAGCATCGTCTATTCCCCAGAAGCCGCCACCAATTCCGCTGCCGAGTTCGCACTCGGCCTCATTCTGATGCTCAACAGACGAATCCCCTCCCTCAACTACAAACTTCGCGAAGGCCAATTCGAAAACCTGCGAAAACCCGAGCGACAGGCAATCGGAAGTCAAACCATCGGACTGCTCGGCCTCGACTCCGTCGCGAGAAAGCTCGCGACAACCCTCCACGCCGCCTTCCAGCCAAACATCATCTATCACGACCCGCAGGGCGACCAACTCGCAGGCTTCGATGCCAACGCCGTCGATTTCGACACCCTACTGACCGAATCAGATTTCCTTTCACTCCATCTGCCACTCACAAAGGAAACTCGCGGAATCCTCAATATCGAGGCCCTTGCCAAGATGAAGACTTCCGCCATCCTGATAAACATCTCCCGAGGCGCCCTCATCGACACCGTCGCCCTCGTAAAAGCCTTAAAGAGCCACGCAATCGCCTTCGCCGCGCTCGACGTTTTCGAGACAGAGCCCCTCCCCAATAGCCATCCCATTCGCAAGGCGCCAAACTGCATCCTCACACCCCACGTCGCAGGAATCACAAGCGACGCCTCGGCAGGCAGATTCTCCGTCGTCGAGGATATCGTGAGAGTCCTCAACGGCAGGCCCCCCCAGTTCCCTTTTTTCTCCAAGAAGCCCTGAACCTCACCTCATCCACAAGAGCAACACCGGCGTC
The DNA here is from genome assembly GCA_964611695.1 of uncultured Planctomycetaceae bacterium. Classification (GTDB taxonomy): domain Bacteria; phylum Planctomycetota; class Phycisphaerae; order UBA1845; family UTPLA1; genus CAZTAR01. The sequence goes on from CAZTAR010000277.1 coordinate 2,822, forward strand.
AAGCCGGTGGATCAATCAAAGGAGTCACCCAAAACTGTGGCGCCACCGTCTCGCCGGTGGTGATTACCGCCAACAACGGATTTTCAGAACAGGAAAATCACAAACAGAAGAACTCCAACATCATTAATATGACAGAGCGCTACGTTGTTCGCAGATCCTCATTTGAAGCCCACCGATAGCAATCCGTGGGTCGGCCAAACAGCGATCGAAAAGCCGATACCCGCGATTCATGGTCAAAGCAGCGCTGTCATATTAGAGCCTTCTTAAAGTTGAGAGTGCAGACTCCGCGGTAGCGTCGCCCCCCCGTGGCCGACGGAAATAACCGGTGTGTTGCCCACCAACAAAGTCGAAAGCAGGTTACATCCGTCCAAACCCAGCTCAACCGGCCGCCAAAGGCGCCACCGCCACACCCAATCTCAACCTGAAAGCGAACTTTCCCCCCTCGCCGCCCCAAACATCCTCATCCCCAACCACCCACATGCCGATCTCTCCTCCAGCGTCGACCCCGGTGGCCGACGTAGCAGGCAAATTCGAATGGCCTCAAGATGCGGGGCAGCCCTCCTTGACGACCATCGCGTGGAATCATATTCTCCACACGGTTTCAGGGTACAGCGGTCGCACAAGGCGGTCTCCGTCAAGCCCTGCTTAGCTGAGAGTCTGCAACACCACCTTAATCTAACTGCCAAGGAGATACGGCGATGGCGGCAATCAAGATCGGCATCAACGGGTTTGGACGGATCGGACGACTAGTGGCCAGGGCGATGCTGCAACGCAGGGACGAATTCGACCTCGTCGCCATAAACGATGTCGGCTCCTCCGCCAGAGTACACTCTCACTTATTCAAATACGATTCCGCCCAGGGCAAATTCCAGGGCACCGTTGAACACGACGAAACCAGTCTCGTCGTCAATGGCGATCGCATTCGAGTCTGCGCGGAACGAGACCCCGCAAAACTCCCCTGGGGAGAACTCGGCGCGACCGTCGTCCTCGAATCCACCGGCGTCTTCACAACCCGCAATACCGGCAAGAAGGCCGGTTACGATGATCACATCAAGGCTGGTGCCAAAAAGGTCATCCTCTCCGCGCCAGCCAAGGACAAGATCGACTGCACCGTCGTCCTCGGCGTCAACGATGAGGACCTCAAACCTGAGCACACCTTCGTCAGCAACGGAAGCTGCACCACCAACTGCCTCGCCCCCCTCGTCAAGGTCATGGTCGAGAACCCCGAGGTGTTCGGCACCAAGCTCACTGGCATGATGACGACCGTTCACGCCTACACAAACGACCAACGCGTCCTCGACATGGTTCATGGCGAAGACCTGCTCCGCGCCAGGGCCGCCGCGCTGAACGTCATCCCCTCGAGCACCGGCGCCGCCAAGGCCATCAGCCTCGTCGTCCCGAGCGACAACGTCAAACTCGACGGCTTCGCATTCCGAGTACCCGTCCTGGACGGCAGCGTCGTGGACCTCACGCTCACGCTTGAGAAGCAACTGGACATCAAGACGGTCAACGACCTCTTCAAGAAAGTCGCCGACACCGGCCGCTTCAAGGGAATCCTCTATTACAACGAGGAGTCGCTCGTCAGCAGCGACATCATCGGCAACCCCTACAGCAGCATTTTCGATTCGACGCGAACCATGGTCAACGGCAACATGCTCAAGCTCGTCAGTTGGTACGACAACGAATGGGGCTTCAGCAATCGCGTAGCAGACCTCGCAAAACGACTCGCGGCGATGTAACAGCGATCTTCGACATTAGTTGGTCCAGAGCCACGTGGATCAGAGCCGGCTCGTGTCGAGCCGGTGTGGGTGGGCCACCTTGACCAAAGGTGGCCCACCTTTTTCATGCTTTGCCGTAGCGCCGGCCCCCCGTGGCCGACGAGAATCACGAGTTGGGTCCAACGGTAGGGCGGCCTACCTCTTCACAAGTGAACAGCCCAACCGAGCCGGCTCACGAAACATTCCTCAAAGCCACACTCACCCCCCCAAACCAAGCGTCTTCAAATCCCGCTGAACCTCCACATTCCGGCTTGCCGCCTCGCGCAGATCAACGACCAATTTCTCAACCTGCGGATACAATCGCTTAATAGGCCGTGGCGAATTCCGAATCAGCACATACTGTGCCAGCAGCGGAAACGTGATACTCGCGCAGCTATACACCACCACGTTATTCCGGACCGCGTCCTTCACCTTCCCCCAACTCTTCGCCTCGCTCGGCGTCGCGCCGGATAGCCCACCCCAATGTGGCGCGTCGGACGTCAGTTGGATGAAGTAATCGTGCCCGCCGCCTTTCTCATCGTGCAACACCTGATGAAGCGTCGGCTGCGTCTGCATATAAAAATTCTTAGGGCTCCCGCCGCCCACCTGCACATCCCCGTTCTTCTCCGCCGAACGCACAATCGCTGCCGTCTCGATCACATCCTTCAGAGGATCAAGCTGCACCGGCTTTCCAAAAAGGTGCGGCGGCACCAGACTAATCGCGATCGCGCTATCCCCAGGGCTCGACGTGTAGATCGGCACGTCGCACTTCTGCGCCGTGATCAACATCGACATATCAGGATGCTTCGCCTGTTCCCCCAAGACGCGCCCGAGTTGCCAGTGAAACTGCGCCGTGGAGATCGGCTGCGTCCGATCAATCGCATCGATCGCCCCCATGATGAGCCGATCCGTCGCCATCAGCGTATCGGCATCCGCGATAAACGTGTCATAGATTCGCGCGACGTTCACCTCGGCCAGTTCATTGTCGTCGACGTCCCAATGTCCCTGCGTCACCGGGTAATCAAACGCCCGATGCGTATCGTGGAACAGGTTCGCGCCCGTCGAAATGATCCAATCAATAAAGCCCGCCTGGATGAGATCGATCACGATCCCCTGCATGCCGATCGGCGTCATCGCGCCGCTAAGCGTAAGCCCGACCGTCGCGCCGTCGTTGAGCATCTTGGAGTAGAGTTGGCAAGCTTCGGCAAGACGTCGCCCGTTAAAACCGCTGGCCGCGTAGCATTCGTCCACCATATCCGCGACGTTCTCATTCGACTTCAGCCGAAGCGGATCGACCATCCGGCCGGACATATATTCCTTCTGGCGCGGCGTGACATCTTTCGCCTCAAACCAGTCCGTCCCATCACGACGTTGGCCGCCGCCACAAGGTGTCGGGTCGTTCTCCATAAAACATTTCCTCAGCAGGGGGGATAAGCAGGTAGTAGTTCAGTCGTCACGACAACGCACGCCGCATCCACACAACAAAAGCCTACCGGCCCCCAATCCAATAAGCAAAACACCCAATCCCCAGCGAGCCAAGCCGTCCCCGGCACGGCCATCAATCAAACAAACCTCACACCGAGGCTTGCCGTTTGGCGGCACCGACACATCCAAACCAACAAACAAACCAATCCCGAAAAAAAACTTTCCGACCTACCTCAAGACCGCCCAAGGACATAACCGGTCCAAGCACAAAAATCCCAAAACCCCGATTTGCCTCCCGCGCATTCCCGACCTACGTTGAATAGAAGAGCCGACATCGAAGCGTCGGCCCCCCGTGGCCGACGAAAATTACAAGGTGCAAACAATTGAAACACAACCCATCTCAAGAAAACAAACCACCCCAGCGAGCCGGCTCGTCCCCGAGCCGGTCCAAATAATCCGCCTCGCCCAAAAAAAGGAGCCAACCATGAAACCGAAATCAAGCACTAACCCGCATTTCTCACCAGGTGGGGGTAGAAAAGGGCTGCGATCTGTGCGAAA
>CAZTAR010000278.1:0-6559 GCA_964611695.1 uncultured Planctomycetaceae bacterium
TCCGCGCGGACCGGTGCACCCAAGAAGGCAAGCGCGGCCAAGGCCACCAAGATGCCGCCCACAGTCCGGGCCGTCATTTGCTTATCGTTGTCACTGAAGAACGCCATGGTCATGCCTCCGCATCAACCGTCTAGATGCCCCCCAACAAGTCCCCCGCATCCTTCGGTCGCCTTTTCTCGTCTCTCATAGCGACTCGCTCATGTCGCCCTGCGTCGTGCCCAGCATCGTTATTGCCGAGACCATTCATCGATCGCCGAAGCCACTTGTGTCTCGTCCGCGGCATCGAGCAATACGCGCTGTGCAAAGTTCTTTCCCAAGGGGTAAAGGTAGAAGTTCCCCGTCGGCATCCTGACGACGCCGCCGAATGGGTGAACCCCCACCAACGTACCGCCGTCAACCAATCCTTCTTCGCCCGCTGAAAACACCCTGCGACCCTCCGCGGTGCCCGCGATCATCTCGCATGTGCCTTCATAGGTCAGCAGACCCGTGACGGTCAGGCTCGGATCGGCTGGCTGATCCTCAACCGGTTGCCCAGTTTCATCTACAACTTCAACCGCTTCCGGTGGCACCGTATAGGTCTGCTTCGCGGCATTGGGCGTGAAAGACTTGGCTGCTGCGGCGGTACCGGACGCATACCGGGCCGTCACATTGACAGTCTTAATGTCCTTGTACTGGCGGACATCCGAACGACCCGGTTCGAGGTAGATCGTCGGTTCAATATGGGGCTTGTTCTCCAAATCGGTGAAGATCACATCAAGGAACACAGCCTCATGGTGTTGATTATCAACGGCCAGATCGACAACCTCGGGAGGAGGCGGATCGTGATGCACGTTGACGAGGTACTTCCAATCCTTCTTCTTGGAATAATCGAACTGTTTGGGGCCGAATGCCACGCCATCGGCATACGTTCCTTCGATCTCAACGATGCTCCCCTTGCCCTCCACCGACTTCGTGGACTTGCTCGCAACGGTCTTGATAATCTCCTGCTCAACCTGGTTGTCCCACAAGAAACGCACCCGCAATGCAACCGTCTTCCAATCCTGGTTGTCGATCATGACGACATTGGCGGGGGGAGGCTGATACTGACGCAAGATATTCCGATTGGCGAGGATCGCGAACGTGTCTTCACCCAAAAGATCATCTCGGCAGCGAGGCATTGGTATTTCACCGTCGAGTTGCATCACCTTGGCATACGCCACTTCGGGAATCTGGTTCTTGGAAATCTGAGGCAGAACGGGCGTCTCCACGGTAAAGTCGAGCTTCACAATGTCGCGACCGCCGCCTTTCGTGCCGCCCTCGGCGGCGATCGTCAACTTCGTCACTTGACAAAGGTACGGCGTGTTATAAATGTCCCGCAGAAAACCGATGACCTTCTCAAACTGTCCCTGAACACCGATACGATGGGCCACGGTTTCGATCTTCGTCCGGCTGCCGATCTTGGTGCCGTTGCTTGTCGAGAAGACCGCGTGGTTGAAACCGTGTTGCTTGGCAAGTTCCTTGAGCTGCTTGCCAAAAGAATCCCGTGCCTGGGTTTTATCGAATGAAAGCGTCTGGCCCGCGCACTTCATCCACCGCTGAACCAGATTGCTCTTCATCGCGTTGAGATTATTCAACTCGACCTGTTCCGCTTTGAGTTCGATCATCAGTGCGTCCGCTTCTTGGCACTGCTTGATGAACACAAAGTTGACCAGGTTGTAGAGAACGACCCCGGCCACCCCAAGACCGACGATCGCCGCCATTATCCGTTCCCTCGGATTCATGACTTCTCCCCCTTCCCGGAAGTCTCCGAGCCCGCCGCGGTGGTAGGTTCTTCCTCGGCCGATGGGGACTCGATATCGCCGGATTCCGCCTCTTCAGTCCCGTCATCACCGGTTTCTTCGGCTGACACAGCGGGGACGTTCTCACCATCCGATTCGACAGCCGACTCGGCATCCAACTCAGTACCCGGTTCGGTGGCTGATTCGACAGGTGATTCGACAGCCGGCTCAGTACCCGGTGCGACAGCCGGTACAAGCGCCGCCCCGTCTGCCGATTCCTCAACATCCCCGTCGATCGTTTCGGCCGGCAGTGTCTTCCCGGAAACAGCCTCGTGATCTTCCGATTGTTCTAACGCATCGATGGGATCCGGAATGACCAACGGTTCCTCCGACTCCCGATCCTTTGACTTGGAACGCTTCGGGCGCAAAGGCAGTTCCGCTTCGATGCTTGTATCGTATGCGTAAACACCGGCCCCGCGCGAACGGCCAAGCGGCGTCTCCTTGCCAGGCTTGACGTTCTCATAACCAAGCTCACGCAATTTTGAGCTCAGTTCGTTGATCTGACCCAGCGTCGCGGTGTTGAGCCGAATGTCCACCCGGCTACGACGGTAAACGCCCTTTCGCTTGGTCCGCGTCTCCAGGTCCAGACGAGTCGCGAAAGCAACAGTATCCGGCGGCATGACCTCCGTCAGCGACACCAAAACCTCAGGCCAATACTGCTCCGACCTCTGCCAGTTCTCCAACGACTCCACCTGTTCCTTGAACTTGATAATACCCTTCTTCTTGTTACGAAGCGGATCAAGATCCCGCTCCATCGCCGCCACGTCCAGCTTCTTCGGCCGCACAACCTTGACATACGACGTGACCCCGGCTCCGACGAACAGAACAACCGCCGCAACCGCCAACGGCAGTTTCTTCAACTGAACCGTTCGCTTGCTCACAGGCTTCTTGGGATGCAGAAAATCAAACGTCGGAAGCCCCGTCAGGCTGTGCCCCAATGCGAGGCCGAGCGCCGCGCTGAAACCGCGCAACTCCTTCGCCCGTTGGGGAGAAAGATCCAACGCCTGATCGGGTGAATACAAATCCGCCTGCGCCGCGAGCCGAGCTGCCAACGATTCCGCCAACTGGGCCTCGATCCCGGACGCGCCGCATACCACGATCCGATCGATGCTGATACTCGGGTCCGTCGCCCGATGCGCTTCGTACGACCGGATGATGTCGACCATCAATCCCTTGACCGCGCGTAGCACATCATCGTCCGGCGCCCGGTCCTTCACGGACATTGAAATAATGCGGCTGTCGTCCAAACGATCCTGCGCAAGACAACCATACTCCGACAGTGCCACCGAAGCGGCACGGCTGAATACCAACTTGCCGTCCCGGATGATATCGATCTCTGTAAGCTGCGGCCCAACCTCGACCAGCAACAGGGTCTTTCCTTCCAGTTCCTGTGCCTTGCTCGTCGCCGCGACCAGGTTCGCATAGGGACGCAACCCGATTCGCTCCACCGTCAAACCGGCCTCGTGGGCAACACGCCGGTAGAACGCGATTTCCTCATTCCGCACCGCCGCCACAAGCACCGTCACAGGTGCTTTTGCCTCGAACTCACCCCCGACGGCGAAATCGATCGTCGCCTGATCCGCGGAGAACGGCAGCTCCTTCACAATCTGAAACTGAACGATCGCGGGCAGTTCATCCGCCGGCGTCGGTGGCAGATTCAGCGTGTTCAACACAACCTGATCGCGCGGGATGCTCATCAAAACCCGCTTCGCGCCAACGCGAGACTGACGAATCGCCTCACGCACAAACGCGCCGAGCGATTCCGCATCATCCAGCCGAACATCAGAAGGAACCGGAACCGACACCGCCTTCAACAGCTCGACTCCGTCAACCTGCGCACGCGTCAACACCAGACGCAGACTCTTCGCGTCCCAGTCAATCGCCAACAGTTTCTTGTTGATGAATCCCATATGCCTTCACCCGCCCGTCACTCCGCTTGATCCGTGATCCCGCGACGCTCCAACCCATGCGGCGTGTACGCCGGCCCTAAACCCGTCAGATTCCGATGGTAAAGAACTTGGGCGATCGGACCTCGAAGTTCAAAAACCATGTTTAATCGCTCAACCACGCCAAGATGATCCGCGTATCCAATGGACTCCACGCGATACACCGACGACCGCGACGTAATGATCCCGCCCGCCTTCGGTTCCATCAGAGCCTTGCCGTCCAGCAACATGCGAAACTTCGTCTCGCTCAACGCCCCGGAACTCAGCACCCACGCCGGCGTCGCCCGTTCCGCTCCGCTCACCTCGCCTCTGGCACTGACAATCGCGTCGACCTCTTCCCGCGTCAGTTCCTGAATCGTGCTCAACACCTCGGGGGACGCCGTGCTGACATTAATGCGACCGGCATAGGCCGGCATCGCATCCACCGTCAGACGATTCAGGATCAGAGGCAAATCCTCGTAACTGCCCGGAGGTTCCTCTTCTGTCAGGTTCTGATACACCGGCCACTGAAACGAAGACTGCACCTCGGACGCACCGCCCGATTCCTTCTCGGACGCACTTTCTGACTGCTCTAGATCGGACAAACCCGCCCCATCTCCCTCGCCGTTTTCGCCTTCAGACTGAGAACTTGTGTCGCCCGCTTCTCCCTGTGCTGATACTGCTTCCGACTCACTTTCGCCGAGTGTTTCTTCCTCCTCAGGAGGCGGCGGCGCTGGAATGAGATTCATAACACTGTTAAACGTGCCGCCACCTCCACGAATGTCCATAACATAGCTGATAATGTTGCCGTCGAAGTCTTCCTCCAAAAGCTCCTGCAACTTCTCCGTATCTTGCATGTTCAAATTGATACGCTGCCGATGGTCGAGGGACGTGTTCAACTCGCGCGACCACACCGTCAGAAATGGCGCAATGCCGGGAAACAATTCGTTGTCCGCGTTGTCCAGCGGAAACGATTTCTCCCCGTCATCCTCATTGGCATCAAGGAGCATGTTCCGGTTGTAATCTTCGCCGAACATCACCCAGGCTGTGAAACCGCGAACAAGGAGCAACTCCTCCACCGTCGAAAACGCCCCCGACTTGCATCGATACGGCGGGCGGAGTTCTTCGTAGTACGCATTCTTCGCGCCTTTCGGACGAGCCCCACTACCCTTCTCCCGCCAATCCAAGAGCGAGTCGACCAGCACCTCGATATCAACCGGATTATCCTGGTCGTCCGGGATCACCCTCTCGAACAACAGCCGAAGCTGCGTCGCCGTCGCCTGGTTCAAATCCAACCTGGCACACTCATCCGTAATCCCATACCGAACCGTCTCACGATCGTCCCAGTTCGGCGCAACCAGATTGAACCGCCACGCAGGCTTGGCGCTCGTGTCGTAAGTCGCGTCCTCCTCCCGACGCTCCTGCACCGAATCCTCCCGTTCCAACCCAGATACCAGCCCCCCGAGGTAGGCCTTCTCATTGTTGTACCAGACGTCGATGTCCTCGGAATAATCCGGGTCGTCGGAATTCCGCCGCATGATAGTGATAACGTGTTGAAGACCGCTCTCCGCGGCCATCCTCGCTTGAAAACGCTGATGGCTCGCCATGACCGCACTGAGGTTGGACCGAACCATAAATGCATAGCTAGCAGAAAGTAACGCCAATAGCGCCACCATAACAAGCACCACGACGAGGATCAGACCGCGACGCCTGATAGGCCCACGGCCTTCACATAGGTCACAAGATGTCAACCCGTGCATTTCCATGCCAAAAACAAACCCAACCTTATATCCATCAACCACTTGTGCCAGTTCCACTCCGAGACCGCCGCTGAGCCCGCATCATCCTCGATCCGAAAAACGTGTCAGCCTGGGGCAGCCGGATCATCACGGTGTAAGAATCACGAGAATAAGGTTCAGGAACTGACGGAATCATGTCCGGATCCTCTTCCAGATCCTCCTCTTCCTCCTCCGGCGGCGGAAGTTCACCGTAACCAACCGTGATTTCAACCGCTTGAGGGAGAGAGTTCCCCAAAGAACCCTCCATATCAGCCCCGATGTCCCACTTGTCGATCCAATCCACCCCGTCGAAATACCGGAAACGAACATACTTAATCTCAGGCGCCAGCAGGTCCAAATCGATAGCGTCAGGGTTCTTCAGCAAAAGAACAGGACCTTCCGCCTCACCTTCTTCCTCAGAACCCGTCTCGATCGCACCGGTCGCCTCCTCATCAGGAAGCGCCACCTGAAACAGCGTCTTTACCTCACGCCGGACCAAACCCAGCGGCTTGTCACTATCCGTCCCATCCGGGTACTCGTACGATTCGTCCACGTCATAGGCCAGGTAGTACTGCACGTGGCGGATATCACACTCAGCAGGAGGGGGTTCTTCCTTGACCGACTGCTGGTAAAAGAGATCGCGGCTCGGAATCGCCACCGTCTGAATCGAAATGAACCGTTCGGTACCGGAAATACCCGGCCCGACGCTCGGCACGAAACCATTAGCCGCTCGAACCTCCTCCGCGATCTTCATCGCGATGGTCCGTGCGAGTTGGGCATTGTTCATCCGCTTTGTGCCCGCTGCCCGCGAACGCAAAGAAGCGTTGTAGAAGGCAAACATCATCCCCGATACCAGCACGATCAGACCGAGCGCAAGCAGCAACTCGATCATCGTCATCCCTCGACGGGAACAGACAGGCCACACAAGTCGCCTTGCATCCCGATGCAAACCTGTGGCACCACCGTCTCGCCGTGTGGCACCGGCGTCTCGCCGTGTGGCACCACCGTCTCGCCGTGTGGCACCACCGTCTCGCCGTGT
>CAZTAR010000279.1:0-6551 GCA_964611695.1 uncultured Planctomycetaceae bacterium
GTCGGCAACGGATCACCACCGACGCCTCCACCACCACCGATGCCGCCGCCGCCCAAGAGCTGTTGCGGCGGCTCACTCCCATCCGCCATCCCCACGGCCAGTTCGTCGTTCTCCGCACCGCCGAGCAGCAGTGCGCCGGCATCGGCCAGTTGCGAGAATCCAAACAGCGGCCGCGTGATGTGCTCCTGAATCCGCCGAACGCCGTCGTAGTAAAACTCCTTCGTCTGAAGCTCCGTCTCTCCCACGTTGATCGGCGTCTGCTTCGAGATCAGCCGGCCAAGACCGTCATAGGCGTACCGGCAAACCAAGTCCCCAAGCTCGCCGGTCGTAATCGAACCGTCCGACGAGTCGATCTGCGCCATGCCCCGCTTGTTCACCTGAAGCAGCCGGTTGAAGGCGTCGTATTGGTGGTAGCATTGGCCGTCCCAAACGATGCTGCCGTTACGGTCATAGTAGATGTTGGGGGCATATCCGTCGTCGTGCAACACAGTGATCCGGTTGGCGTCGTCAACTTCGTGATGGATGGTTCGGTCCGCGTCCACAACGCCATCGAGATCGAGGTCGCCCGAGTAGACCACACTGTCGTCGGTGTCGCCGGCGGACCAGTTGCCCAGGTTGTCAAGCTGCCACGCGATGGACCGCGGAACCGGCGCGCCGACGTCATCGATGATGGCGGTGTTGTCGCCGTTCAGTTGACCCATCTTGGCATTGACAAGCCGCAGCAAGGTGTCGTACTCGTAGAGATACGACCTGTCGTTGTCGTGTGGCGTTCCCTCGAAATCACTCTGTGAAACCCGTGCGTAGGTGCGGTTGCCGGACTTGTCGTAGCCGTATGAGTAGGTCTGTTCGAAGAGGCACGGGGGCGAGGACGGATCGCCGGTTCCGCCCGGACCACAGGTCTCATGCCAGAAGTGCAGGTCCTTCACACGGCCGAACAAGTCGAGGCCCGTGTAGGCGCCGCCGCTGCCGAAGCTCTGGTTCACACCGTTGCCCCATCCCGTGCGAACACGGCGGCCTGTCCCGGCGTACTGGTATTCGGCGACGCTGCCGAGGAGCGAGTGTGTGATGTCCGTGATGCGGCCTGTCACGCTGTCGATGTCAGTCTCGTTGTTGCCGTAGTCAAACTGGACATGCCGCGACGCGCCGTCCACCTTGATCGGATAATAGATGCGCGTCAGGCGGTCGAAGTTGAATCCCATCCCGGTTCCCAACTCGTCGGCCGGGCTGTGAGACCAGAGATACGCGGCGGCCGGGGTGGTTGCCGGCGAGACGGCGCCGCCGTGTGCCTGGTAGTCCTTCGTGAGATTCCCGCGCGTGTCGTACTCGAAGACGTTCTGCGCGACGATTGCCTCGGAGCCGCCCGGTAGTGTCGTATACGCCGTCACCACGCCAAGCGTGCCACAGCAGTCGTTATACGTATATTCAAGGCGGTGGACTCTGTCCGTGGGTGCGTAGGTCAACTCCGCTCCGCCCGGCGCGTACCACGCTGAATCGTTGATCAGCGTCTCGACCCGGCGGCCGAGTTCGTCGTAGGTATGGGTGAAGACGTTGCCCTTGGCGTCGGTTCGTGTCGCGACCGAGCCGTCGGAATGGTAGGTGAAGGTGATGATGTCATCACTGCTGGGCTGGCCGGTGGCGCCATCGGGGAAGTGCACTTCCTGGATGAAGGCGTTGTTCCGGCTGATCTCCGAACCGCCGCTGTCCACGACGGCCGCGCCGTACTCCATCTGCGTGACTTGGAGCGTACCGTCGCTTGCGGCCCAGTTAACATCCGACCAGGCGTCAATCGTTCCGCCATTGTGGCCCGGCAGCACGGCGGCCATCATTTCGATTCGGCCGCTATCGTCGTACTTGTACGCCGTCCGTCGGACTAACTCTGAATCAGCCGGATCGGCGTCCGCGTTTTCCGTCGTCAGGATCAGCCGCCCCAGATCGTCGTACTCCGACCGCGTTACCGTTCCGTCAGGATGGAAGACCGCATCCTGATTGCCCGCCTCGTCGTAGCTGTAGCACGTGAGGAGTGTCAGCGCCGCCGCGTACCTGTCATGACAACAACCAGTCACTTCGCCGGTGGCGGCATTCATGACGACCGGCGGATCGAGGTCATCGTAATCAGCCTCCGGGTCGGTTCCCGACGAGAAGGTTCCGTCAGCACTGTGCGTGCCGAAGTTCGTCGTCGCGATCACCTTGCCGGACTTGTCGTACCATGTGTGCGTATAGGACTTGATGCTGTTGGCTTCTTCAAGCTCGTTGCCCAACGTGTTGTGCCGCCGCTCCCAATAGGTCGAGCGAATCGCCCGGTCATTCAGATCGTAGAACGTCTCGGTCCGCGTGATCTCCTGAGAGCCCGCCCAACTTGACGACGCGATCTGCCGTCCTTTGGCATCATAAGTATATCTTTGAACTGGCGAGTTCGGCGCATGCACCTCGACAGGCATACCGCGGTGATTGTAATAGGTCCGCGTCGATGTGAATTCCGCCTGGCCCCCCGAGCCGACGTCGTATCGCCTCTCAATCTCAACAAGCCCGCGAAGGTTGTAAACATTCTCTACGAGTGAGATCGGAGGCGGGCTCGCTGAAAGCAACTCCGCTGCCGTAGGCACGGTCCCGCCCGGCATCAACTCGGTGGGATTGAACGAACTCGATATTGCCGGGCCATATTCCGCAACGAGCAAGGGCCGATCGAGATTGTCAAACCAAGTCAATGTGTGACCCAGTGGATTGTTCCCCGCATCCTGCCGCCGTTCCAAAACCGGCCGCATCCTCCAGTCATACTCAATCGCCGTAATCCAGCCGAGCCCGTCCTCGTTATTGTCGAGACACCAATCCGGAGGCTCTTGAACGTCGCATTCCGGCGGAGGAGGTTCCGAAACTTGATAGCTGTACTGGTTGTCGGGTTGATCTCGGTAGTTTCGAATTTCCACCAATTGACCCGCATCTTTCACGCCGGTTCCGTAGTACCGTTTCTCGACCAGAATCATATTGTCGGGGAATCCGTCAATCTCGTAGCAATCGTCATCCTCCGGGTCCTCATCCTCCGTACAGAGTACGGCCGTGCCCCAGTACTCATGCTCATCCTGCGTGCCGTGATAACTTTTCTGAAGGCGTCCGAGCCCATCATAGACGTGCCGCGTGATCGTGCCATCCGGCACCCGTTGCCGGACAACTTGCCCGAAACCGTTATAGAAAATTCCTGCCGAAACAAGCGAATTATCATCACCAGTCCGCTCAACATTCACGACTCGCCCTTGTGCATCATATGAAGGAGTAGTTGTTGAGATCACATCATGTTCGGCGTCAAGTGTAGTGAATTCCTCCTCGCCATGGCCATCCGGAGCATCGTCTGTACTCGTCAGATTCACAAACTTCTCATACACAACTCTTCCCGCCTTTGTAAATTTGACCTGCAAGGGAGAGAGAAGTACAAAGTTCGGGTTGGGGCCTCCCGCAGAATCCCACACCAAGTCCTTGAAATGGAAGTGGTAGAGACCTCCTTCCGCTTGGACGTATCTGATGTGCGTTTCGCGGCCGTTTGGATGGATGACTTTTTCAAGACCAAAGATGGGGTCATAGAAGAATTGCCTTTGCAGGTTGAGTGGAGGAGCACCCGAAACGCGAGCCCAACCCGATGGCACGTTATCCTCTTCCCAGCTGTTCTCCGTCGGTGGTTTGGCGAGATCGGCATCCCTAATCTGCAAAACGGGGCGACCCATCTCGTCGTAATGCGAGTAGTCGAAGAGGAACTCCCGCTTGTTAGCCATGTATTGTGGGTCTTCAACGCTACCGACACCATGCCATTCCATGTTGCCGTTCTGGTTATACACAGATATATCGAGGGAATGATACAGCGTGGCGTCCTCTGACGCCCAGGCCACAGCGGGAGCCACAACGGTTTTTGCCAAAATCGGGGCGTCTCCGGGATCTTCTCCCTCCTCCAATTCCCCGAATTCGTACAGCCACTCCCTCACCTCGCCCGAGGAGGAATCCACGTCTGTCGTAGCTTGGGGAAACCGAGTATCTTTGGTAACCAACTCCGGCCGACTGCTCTCACCCCTTTCGAAGACTCGCGTGTAGCGCACCACGCCACTGGTGCCTTTCTTAATGCCTTCAGCCTTCAATTCACCATCTGGACCGTCAGTGCCGTCAAAATAATCGAACACTTGGATCAACCCATCTCCTCCAGGATCGTGGTTATCCGCCGCGTCCCAGCCCCTACTTCGGAGTTCCTTGAGTCTGCCATCCTCATCGTACACGCAAAGCTCGTATTGGCCGCCCTGGTGCGTTAGGTCAACTACACCATCCTTGAATTCCCACGTCCTATCACGGACTACAAAACCGGCTACTGTCATTTCCACAGCACGGCGACTAACCAGACCTTCATATAAAGTCGGGTCATAAGTTTCGTAAACGTAGTTGTCAGCCAACTCATCTATGACGGTGGTATAGTAGACCTGGTCTGCCGGGGGTGTCCGGGCACGCCAATCCTCGTACAGGTCCCTAAAATGGTACGGGTAATGGTGTTGGAATCGGAGCGAGGGTTCCCACGTATAAGGCAATCCGCGATCATCAACAAACTCTTCTGGGAAAGTCACGAAGTAATAATAGATATACTGGCCATTTCTCTCAAAGTCCTTCCTACGGTCGACGAGGGAAGAGGTGCCAGCCCTTATAATATTGGTACGCTCCTCTAAGGCGCCGATGAACCTAACCATTTCGCTCTTATGGCCGCGATTGATGAACAGATGCAGGTGATAACCAGGAGAATCCCATGAGGTGAGCCCCAGATCTGCCACACTCCGTAGACAACTCGTGGTGAGTTCATCCGTGTCGGGGTCAATGATTTTGATTGCCTCAGAGTTCCCAACGGAAAAGAGGTAGTTCGATCCAATACTTGGATCCTCAAGGTCCTCACGTGCACCTTCAACTATCGCCTCGATCGTGTCATTATTCAACACCAAACCCAGATCTGTATCCGCATTGAGGGCGAACACATCGGCCTCGGGGCCCATCACATAGCGATACATAGTGCGATCTACATCGAGTGTCGGCAAGCCGTCCTGTTCTGTCCGACGAGTAACGGTCGCTTTCAGGAGGTTGAAACCAAATCGATACTCCTCATAATCGTCTACGTCCCAGCCACCTGGAGAATCCGGCATAAATGGTGTTGCCTCACCTGAAAGCTCGGCGGATGTGCAACTATAGGGCTCAGTAGGATCCCAACCATCACACTCATTGGGAACACAAATCGAATCTCGAGGCTCACTGTAGACGTAGTTCGCCCGAATTACCCAATCCTGGCCTATCTGAGCAATCGCGGAATGCTCGAGGGCTTCAATTGAATCTATATCTGGGAGATTGCAGAACTCCTCATGCGATAGCGTCAAACAAGAGCCATCCGGAAGGGACACATTGCCGTCATACACATGGATAGAGTGCAGTGCGTTCTGGTTCTGTGTTGGATAAGCATGCCCCCACGTATGAAAGCAGAATCCGTCAATCGCAAAATCTCGATGTGTGTATACAAGCGTCCACACAACTTCTCCTGTCGCAGCTCGGAGGCGTAGGGCGTTGATCTGACCTTTTTCATTACATCGCTGGCAGCACTCGATACAGTCCTCGGATTCTTCGTCGTCGCAGGGCTCCTGCATGAAATCACAATACTCGTATTCGATTTTGTTCCCATACCGATCAGATATCTCAGTCACCAATCCATAATATGGAATACCATATCCATCCGGCCAGGGCTCATGTACGCTGCTGCCGCTAGGGGTATCCGGCATGTCTTGATAGTATGCCTTGAAAGTGTACTTAATGCTACGTCGATGCAGCCAGACGTACCAATAACGCGGCCGACCTTCGGAATCAAGATCGTCGGCGCTATATTGGAGAATTGCATCAAACCAGGGAGGAGCCACGTAACTGGAATCCTCATCATAGCGGAAAGGGATTGCGTGATGTGCGTCGGGGATGAGATAACATCGCTTCGATTCGGGGCCGAATAGCTTTGTTCCGTCATAATCATCTATAGGTGCTGCATCAATGAGAAGAATGGGATTCTCGCTCATCATCCAAAAAAGCCCATTCCAATCCCAGAAGGTGCCATGGAAGGCGTCCGAATAGGATGCAGCCATAGTATGACCCCAATCGATAGAGGTACAGTGATCGAACCAGGATGGTGTCCGCGAGTAGGTTCGGACATGGCGGAAAACGGAACTGCCGAATGGCAGTTCAAAGTCGGTCGCTTGTATGAGGGGCTGGCCAGTTATCAGATCGACTACATCCCTATGTGTCGGTCTTTCCTGGTATGGAATAGGTCCCTGGAAGTGCCGAGCCTCGCGCGAGACAAGGGGGCAGGAACTCGACTCCGGGTCCAGTTTGCGCGGAGGATAATCCCCTGGGCCGAACATCTGGCCTAAATTGAGATTGAGCGTATAGCCCGTTACTGAATCAGGATCACTGCCTCTCCAGTTACCTGTCATTTCCATGAAACACCGTGACCGGAATGGCTCCGATGGCAGATCGACACCTATAGGCATCGCCACCTGGCAATC